>JBOFXU010000152.1:0-2846 GCA_051654305.1 Bacteroidales bacterium
TGGCTCGATGGACCATTTCATCTTTTGTTTGAATCAAGCCTCACTGATCCTGGTGGGGTAGAGGATAGGGCTAAAGCGCTCAATCATCCGGCACTGTGGCATGAGGTTCTGAAAAAATATCCCCTATTGAAACTGAATCTGGCACATATGGGAGTTCGCTCAACGAATAACCTGAGTGAAAAATACGAATGGTCGAATCTGATTGTTGAGATGATGCTCTGTTACGAGAATCTCTATACCGATCTCTCTTGCCGGACCGATTCGGGACAACTTCAGATGCTTTGGATGATGGCTAAGAATGAGGACACTCACTGTAAACTACCACTTAGCGTGACAGACCGTGTGTTGTTTGGTACGGATTTCTGGTTGAGCATGCAGTATGAAGATGTGAAAGCGCATCTAAAATGTTTTGATTCGACCTTTGCTGAAGAACCTAACTCACTTGCGCGTTTGAAACAGATCAATCCGGCACGGTTTTTAAACTTACCTAATTTGTAGGTGGAAGAAGATTGTTGAGGTGACAGATGTATACATGTTTTTTTATGCGCAGACCGAAACGACAAAAACTCCCATGGAGATGGACTTTCGGGCTGATTTTAGAAAAAATATAGTAGAAAAATGTTTAAAAAAAAGTAGTACATCTTAAAAATAATGGTATATTTGGAAAACAAAACAGCAATTTAGCTTGTTTACATTCAGAATAGACCTCGGAGATGGCGATAGCAGGCAGGAAACAGTGACCTGTTCTTAAGGAAGAAAGAGCAAAAAGGAGCATCGTTTTCGCGCTGGATATTAGCTATCGAAGAGTAAAATTAAAAGTTGATTTTGATTGTTGTGTTAAATTAAAATTGTTGTGTGTAAAAAGAACTTATTGTAAAAAGGAGGCATTGTGTAAATGACTCCTTTTTCTATTTTATGTCGTAGAGATTCTGCCCGATCTTTGTCTAATGGATAAAAAAAAGGAACAAACCGAGGAGAGTGAGTTTGTTCCTTTTTTTATGTATTGAATTTGTCTGTTGTCTCTGGTATAGCTAATTTTTGAGGCTATAGATCCAGGCATCGGCAAATTGTTTATTTTTCCTGAGTTCATTGAGCTCCTCCTGAGCCTGGTCTTTGTGGCCAGCCGGGAAACTTTTGAGATAAATGCGGGTTCGGCTACCATTCTCCAGCAATGCTGCTGAGGAGTACCCGTCTTTATGAAGTTTTTTGAGGTAATAATCTGTTTCGCGTTTATTCGGAAAGCTGTTTACGATTATATAGTATCTGTCCTTGGCCGCAGGTGTAACTGCCGCAGGAGCAGGAGCAGGTTCGGGGGTTTTTACCACCTCTTGAATCGGTTGTGTCTCTGCAACAGGTTCGGGTAGAATTTCCGCCGAAGTATTCAGTGCATCAAACGGTTCGGCAATCTCTCCGGGTAGTTCAGCGAGTAGAGCTTTCTGTTTTTGCATAAATATTTCGGACGACACAATGCTTGCATAGTTGAGATGCGTATTGTGTTGCGTGACCGGAGCTGAGAATAAGAAGAAAATAAGGATAGCTGCAGCCACAGAAGCAACGTGGCGAAGTGTTCTCTTATTGATAGAGATATGGATTTTCTCTTTAGATTCGGAGATGACCGGCACATCAGCAACTTCCTCTTTTATAGTTACTGGCTTGATGTTCAGCATCTTCATTCCGAAGTTGTTGAACAGACTCATTCCACGAGAAGATTCGATAAACTGAATCTGATTGTTTTCGACGATGAGTTTGCCGCACTGACCTACCGGTACTTCTGTCTCAATTGACAGCGTCCAGATCAGCTCTTGTACCATTTTAGCCACATAGCTATGTGCCTCCTCCGGGCTGATCGATTCGATCTCTGCCACAGATAGAGCCAAAGTTTCATCATCATGAGTCAACTGTGAATTGAAACGTATCTCTCTGGATGGAGCTTTGATAGATCCATCTTCAAGGATTTCTGCGGATTTGTTTTCGCAGATGAATACACCCAATTCGGGAACAATAACATGTGATTGCTCCGTCAGTAAATACTCGATATGTGCCAGAAACTTTTTCATAGGGCTGTAAAAGTAATACTTTTTCTTACTCGTATGACAATATCGACTAAAAAAATATGATTAAAATGCTATTTTGTATGAGAACCGATCAGTTCGGCAATTTGTACGCACTCTTTCCCATGTGTAAACGAGAGTTGGATGATTCCCATTTCGGGTATCCAGAGTTTAACTTCCGTGTTCGTGTCAAACTCACCACACGTTTCAAGCGCTACTGCCGACATACGGGAATAGAAAGCAAATATGTACTCTTTTTTTCGGGTTGCCGGATCAATCAGGCTGATGATCACGATGCGTTTGCTGGTGAAAAATACTCTTGCGGTTACCGACTTAAAAGCTAAAATCACCTCTTCATCGTAAGAGAGCAGGGGGCCACATTGGTCAGCACCATCTTCCTTTTTTACTTCCGTGAGACCCAAAATCTGTCTAATATGATAATTTTCCATAACAACGTTTATTTATGTCACTGTTTCGCAACAAATGTAATGGAATATATTTCATATTTGCTATAATGGCTGGCTTTTTTCGCCGAAAAATAACGTAAATGTTGAAATAGGTGACAGATTCGTCTTTTGCTGAGATTAAGCAGATTATCCATGGCATGAAACGGAAAAATCATTCGGAAAGCCACTTGCGCAGTTGCTCCACGAATGATTTTTCCGTTGCCCGTTCCTCTCTTTACGGGCTAACCGCAATAGTAGCCCACGCACTGCATGGCATTTCCGGTCCGGCCAATCCCACCAATGAATGAGACACAATAACATAACACTCAACGCACTAAAGAGTTTCATA
>JBOFXU010000153.1:0-2206 GCA_051654305.1 Bacteroidales bacterium
GAGAGTTTCGTTCTGCCCAGAGTGAAACATACCGATAATCATGTCCGGGTTTTCTTCTTTTTGTATCACAGGCAACCATTTACGTGCTGTCTCTTCCATATCGTCGAATCTGAGTCCCTCCCACAGAGTTTCGGGTAACCACGCTGGAATTGCAGGTGTAATCATTCCAAGAACTGCAATTTTCACTCCCTGAACGTTGTACATCTGGTAAGGTTTGAAATAGGGTTGATTGGTTTTGGTATCAATCACGTTTGCCGCAAGGATTGGACAATTAAGTTGTTTTGCAAAACGATCATATACAGCATGGCCGGTCTCGATATCATGGTTTCCGATAGACATACCGTTAAATTCAATATAGTTTAACGCTTGAGCTGCGAGATGCACCGAAACGGTGTCCATGAAATTATAGTAGTAGGCAGTTGGCTGGCCCTGTAATAAGTCGCCATTTTCAAATACAAGTACGTTTTCTTTACCATACTTCGTACGATTTGTTTTCACCAGTGTAGCCACTCTTGCAAGACTCCCGTCCATAGGTTTGTCTTCAATAAAGTTGTATGGGAAATAGGCCCCGTGAATATCCGAAGTTTGCAGAATATTTACTACAACTTCTTTCTGCTTTGCCGAAAGTGCTGACACAAAGCAAACTAACAAAATCGTCAATAGATTTAATCGTCTCATAATTCAGTTCAATGAAAATTTATTTTAGTAAGTTAATGCTTACGACATATAAAAATAAGATATACTGTTGGATTAAACAAATCAACGGTATATCTTATTCTCTATTTACACAAAACAAAAGATAATTAACGAAAAAATAAAAACAGCATAACTCATTACATTGAGTAGTGGCTGGTTGTCTATAGGAGCAAATCTACTCTGAAAGATCCGGTAAACGGCATATCCGCATCCGATGCCGATAATTGACCCACAGAGGACATCTCCAAAAAAATGTACACCCAGGTAGATGCGGGTGTAGCCAGTGACCAATGCCCAAAAGGTCAGTAGAAAATACTGATATCTATCTTTAAAATACATCATCAGCAGGGTAGCTACAGAGAAAGTGTTAGCGGCATGACTCGAAGTAAATCCGTACTTACCTCCAGTGTATCCGTTGACAATATGAATGATTCCCTCAAGTTCGGGATCACGGGATGGACGCCAGCGCTCTACCAAAGGTTTAAGTATTCCTGAGCTGATCTGATCTGCCAGGAGAATTGTGAGTACAATTGCCAGAACGAACCAATAGCTCTGTTTCAGATTACTTCTGAAAAGAAAGTACAGAAACACAAGATAGAAAGGTGTCCAGACCCACATATGGGTATAGGTGTAAAAAAAGCCATCAAAAAAGGGCGTATGAAAGCTGTTTATCCAGACAGTGAACAGCTTATCCCATTGCACGAGTGCTTCTAACATAAGACGATTAGTTTGTATTTATATTTCGCAAAGATAACAAATATCTTGTTTTAATATTACAATATAGATTTTGAGAATGAATCTTGGTAAAAAAAGAAGGGAGCACCCTTCTTTTTTAAGGTTATGCTCCCAATACTCTTCGCAAGGACTCTACCTGCGTATTCCATAAATCAACACAATCGACTTCTTCCTCTTTCACCGCAAAATCTACGATTTCAAGAATGACATCTTTCGTGAGTTCGTTCTTTGATAGTTTAAATTCAAAAAAAGCTTTTGAATATTCTTCATCGTCCCAACGGAAACGAATCAGATTTCCATCTACTTCTTTAAGACATTCTGCATCCTGAGTGGAGGTTTGCCACTCGAAGCGAAAGATATTATCGTCTCTATCACACGAATCGCAAAACCATTTTGACAATCCGACCGGTGTTCCTACCATCTTCCACAGAGCATTCTGAGATACTTTCGGAAAAATGTACTCAATCTTCACTTTTTCTTTCATCGGCATAAAATTTACAAGGGTTATCCCTATCCTATTGTTTTTACAGAAAAATTTCAATAGAAAGGTAATTGCATTCTTTAAAATAAATTCTGACTATAAAGATACATTTTTTTGAATATACTCCTCGCAAATGTCAAACTATTTTAATTAGAAGCGTGATTTTAATTATAATAAACATAAATAGAGTGAAAGGAATATATTCCACTCCTTCTATTTGGATAAAGTTAAAGGGTTTCATCACTAACTACTCCGTTTATTGAAGTTGGAAATCTTTCAAATTTGGTTTAGTCC
>JBOFXU010000154.1:0-15227 GCA_051654305.1 Bacteroidales bacterium
AAGGTGAAATAAATCCAGAGGAATCACTTTACCAGTTATTTCAAATCTCAGAAAACAATCCAGAGATACTTTGGGCAAGTACAAAAAACTCGTGGGGAGGTGTTGATAGTGAAGGACGTGAACGAAGATGTACACCTCGGGGGATCTATCAGGGATTCAGCTGTGTGGGTGTAACTCAGGAGATGGTTGATGCTTTTTATATGTCTGATGGAAAAACAATTACAGAATCATCTCTATATAACGAAGAGGGAATTGCAAGTGATGGTATTCCAAACATGTACAAAAACAGGGAGCCTCGTTTCTATCAGGCTATAACATATGCTGGTAAAACCTGGCAAAAAACAAATACAAAAATATTCTTTCATAAAGGACAAACTGAAGATAATTCTAAAGGAGATAACTGCTATACTGGTACTCTTTTGTATAAAGGAATGAACAGAAATTTGCTGAACCAAGGATCTAATCCGAAATCGCAATATAGACCTTCTATTATTTTCCGATTAGCTGATTTTTATTTATTGTATGCTGAAGTTTTGAACGAATTAAACCCATCAGATCCTCAAATCATAGAATACATTGATCGAGTAAGAATTCGTGCTGGCATTGCACCTCTCGCAGCGATCAACCCTGAGATCAAAGGTGATAAAGAGTTACAAAGACTGGCAATTATTCATGAACGAAAAATAGAGCTATTTTGCGAAGGTCAGCGCTATTTTGATGTAAGACGTTTAATGATCGCTGAAAGGCCTGAAGGTCGACAAGGTGGAAGCTTTCATGGTATGAACATGAATGGAAATAACTTGAGCGAATTTATGACTCGAACAGTTTTTGAAAGACGTATATTTGAGAAAAGAATGTATTTCTACCCAATCCCTCTTAGTGAAATACAAAAATCAAATAAATTAATTCAGAATCCAGGCTGGTAATTCTCGGAAAGCTACTGAATAAATAATAATCTCTTAAAGAGGCTGTCTAAAAAGTTTTAGACAGCCTCTTTTTATGTAGAGAAGTGCTTAAAATGAACGAAAATAGATATCTGTTTATCTATCTCATTCCGACAGCTTTTTAATATAAAAAGATAAACCCCGAAAGTAGTATATACTCTTCCGGGGTTTAAATTGCTTCTATGTTTTTAATAAAACACTTTACTTTGGCTGTGTTTTGACAGCCTTCTCACTAATAAGCTTTATATTATCAATGATCGCTTCTGTTGTCAGTGTTGCTCCAGTGATAGCATCCACCTTCAAATCTTTTGCGGATTGAATCTGTTTCCCATTCCATTTGGAGAAGAAACCTTTGTTTCTGATGATTGTGAGATACTCTTCTGTTTCATATGAATTTATCACAGATACTTTCAGGATTTTCTGCTGGCTATCTGTTACCACCAACGTTGGAACATCTTCATAGTATCCAAATATATCAATTCCATATTTTTCGCTATTAAAAACATATCCTAAAAGTCTTCCTTTTGCATCTACAGCCTTACTCCAAATTTCGTTCACAGGCTGTATAGCAACGGTTTTTGGAAGTACAGTGCGCACTGTATCTACCGGAGAATCCTTTTTTCTTACAGGTTCTGCTGGCTTTGCACTTATGCTTGAAAAGAATGTTCCCAAACATAAGTGAAGCAGCATATACTTAAATACTTTCATAAAATTAACGAATATCCAGTTCTTCTAATACGTATTTTGATGGAGAATACTGATCCAGAATAAACAGAATATATCTTGAATCGACAGTAATAGATCTCGCTTTGCTTGGCATATAGCGATAATCTGAAGCTACCCCATCTACAAAACGGTCAAAGTTAATTCCGATAAACTCTCCTTTTGCATTGATCACAGCACTACCCGAACTACCGCTGGTTGTATGACAATCGGTAATAAAGTTTACTGGAATATCTCCATCCTGCGCATAATCTTTGTAGTCTTTCGCTTCATAAAGTGCGCGAAGTTTTCTCGGCAAATAGTAAGATGCTGAGTCTCCGTGAGCATCCGCTTTTTTCACAAGCTCGCTCAGAAATGTCTGAGCCTTAAAGTCTGCAACAGGCTTCACACGACCAAAGCTATAACGCATGGTACGGTTCGCATCCGGATAAACTAAATCATTTTTTTTCCACTCCATGTATGCTTTCAGATACTTTGAGTAGATTCCCATCTGCTCATCCTGTAGTTTCTTACGAGGCATTGCAATATGATTCACATTTACTCGGTAGTATCCGATCGCCATCTGATAGACTGGGTCATTTTTCAGACGATCCACCCCTTTATCCATAACATTTTTCAAAAAACTTTGAATGCTATCTTTATTGGTAAGAATTGAGTTTTCAAAAGCATATTTTGAATATGCTTCCATATCTCCGTTAAATTCTTTTGCTGCACGAACCATCTCCACAGAATAGAATTTCATCGGCATATCTTGCATGTAAACCTGCACCATATCACGGAACATCTTTCTGTCAAGCTCGTAATCCCAGTTAAAATAGTACTGATTTGTTAGGCCAAGTAATTTCTTGGATTCAGCTTCTGCAGCTTTCTTGTTAAGACGCTTACGCTCAAACATAGCCATCAGCTTTTCAAATTTACCAGCAATCGGAACTATTTCAGCACCCTGAAGACCTGCTTCCTGGAAGTAAACATCAGCATAGTTATATTTTGCAAGCTCATCGTAATTTTTACGAAGCTGATCGAGAATATCTCCATATTCAGCTTTTCGTTTCGAATCGCTGTCTATCCATTTCTGGAAAGCAGCTTCTTCCTGAACTTTTATATTTACAAGATCCATCTCTTTTACTCCGGCAATCTCCCCTTTCCAGCGCAGGTAACTATTCTCAATGGAGTGCATACGGCCGGTATAGCGTAGTCTTAAAATTGGATTATCACCAATCGCTTGCTGTAAAAGATTTAGTTTGCTTTCGCGAATTTTGACGCGCGCAGCATTCTGCTCATTGACAATTTTATCCAGTGCGAAAGAAGGAATGTATTCGCGGGTTGTACTTGGATATCCGAAGATCATTGCAAAATCATTCTCTCGAACTCCTTGTTTGGATATAGGCAAATATTTTGCCGGACGGTAAGGAACATTATCTTTGGAATAAGCGGCTGGTTTATTGTCTTTGTCTGCATAGACACGAAGAATCGCAAAATCACCTGTGTGTCTTGGCCACTGCCAGTTATCATCCTGTCCTGCATAACGTCCAATCTGCATTGGAGGTGCTGCAACCATACGTACATCTTTATACACATAGTAAGAATTCAGGATATAGCCATTGCCTGCCATGTATGACGAGATCTGAGAAACAGAGCCAGGATATTCTTTATCCATCTGAGCACAGATGGCTTTTGAACGCTCATTAATTTTCTCCATTCTCGCTCGATCATCAGTAATTCCTTCGAGACCTTTAGTAAGATCCTTAGTAACATCTTTCTGGTGGAAAAGTAGGGTTACCTGCAAACCGAAGCATTGCGATTCCTGTGTACGATCTTTAGCCCAATAGCCAAATTTCATAAAATCATTTTTCTCCGATGAGAAACGCTCAATAAAGTCAAATACGGCATGATGGTTAGTTATAACAAGCCCTTCCGGAGAAATAAAGCTGGCTGATGCGTAAGCTTTTAAATCTTGCCCAGCTGAAGTTAGAGCCATCACAGCCTCAGTAAGGTCTGCTTTTTTATCGCTGTAAATCTGATCCGCTTTCAGTTGAAGGCCTTTGCTCTTCATCTCTTTGTAATTTTGCTTTTTCATAAGCGCTGGAAACCATAGTCCCTCATCTGCTTTTAGATAAGAATTGGTCAAAGAGATACTTAAAACGAAAGCAATAGCAACTTTTTTCAAATTCATAATATAATCGTATTATTTCATCATTTCTAACAAGAGCTCATAGTGCCCTCTATTAACACTACCCGAGTTCATCATACTTTTTACGGTTGCTTTAGCATCTACCAAAGCCTGCATTGCTGCTGATGCCGTAATTAGATCTGCCGTCGACTGAGACTCAATTTTATTTACACTGGCAACTGGCTTGACCGCTGCCTTCAACCCTTGAATATAAGCTATCTGTAAAGCTATTTCATAGCTATTCAACTTACCTGCATTACTATTCATAAAAATAGCACGTCGCAAATCACTAAAATAGTCATTGGTTGTGTAGGCTTTCGCTGAAGCATTATCTGCTTTTGCTGAGATTCGTGAAGTGATAATCGGACTCATGAGATTGGCCATAAAATCAATCTGTCTTTTGATTAAAGATTCTGACTTATCCCCGATTAGCTTAGCAATATCAACCGGATTTGCCCATGCTGATGTTCCTCGTAAGTGCTTAATTATAAAATTTACCGCATCACGTTGCTTTTGTTTATCAACATCGACAAACTTTTCAGCTTTAGGTCCAGAAGCCCCAAAGTTAGTATAAGTACCTCCGATGTAGGACGCAGCTAAAGAAAGATGACGCATATATTGCTTGTGTATTCCATCAACTAACTCCGCAATATTGTCATATCCTTCATCATCTCCAAGTTGCCACTCTAACAAATGGCTCAGTATATACTTGAGATTCTTGATTCCAAGCTCTCCCGCATAAATCAAATCATTCCCCAATGCATCAGACTGAGCTGAAGGATCAGGGAAAATTGCCGAAATAGACATTGCTGAGAACTTATACATCGGATCATTCCCTTTGGTCTCAAAAATCTGATTGAGTTGGAGCTTCTCTTCAGCTGGTGTTGTAACTTCGAATATAGGCTTGTAGCCATAAGCAATTGCCAAATAATCGAATGGCCCTAAATCCGGAGGAGTCATTCTTACTCCACGCTCCGCATCACCTGGTTGAGCAATATGATTGTTACGGGCATAATCCATTATAGAAGCGGTTGTTCCATATTTCTGAGTAAAGCCCGGGGAGCGTAAAGAATCTACAGGATAGGCAAAGGACGCTCTCATATTGTGCTGTAAACCTAAGCAGTGCCCCATCTCGTGAGAAACAGCATATTTAATTAACGCACCCATAACTTCTTCACTGTACTCTTTTTTCCGTGCTGCAGGATCAGCTGCTGCCGTTTGCAAGAATCGCCATCTTTTTAGCAGATCGAGGACACTATGGTAAAAGAGAATATCAGCCTGTATAATCTCTCCTGAACGAGGATCAGTCCAGCAAGGTCCAGAAGCATTCTCTTGCTCTGTCGCAATATAGTGTAAGCAGTTCTTGGTAATATCTGTAGCCGAAAATGATGGATCAGACGGAAAATCATATGCTCTAACTGCATTTTTAAATCCTATTTTTTCGAATGCGTCATTCCATATCTCAATACCTTCTTTCGCATACTTGCGATAAATGGCTGGCATCACCGTATCAACGTAGAAAATAATTGGTTGTGCTGGTTCGACTAATTCACCTCGTTTAAAACGCTCTATATCCGAAGCTTTAGGCTCAAGGCGGAATCTTGAGATCATTTTTTCCGTTTCAACCGGAGCATTCAGACGATACACCTTTTTAGAGTCATTCATATACCCCACACGTTCATCCGACAAGCGCTCACGCATCGGCTCCTTACTAAGCAATAAAACCGAGTAATTCATCGAAACAGCAAAAGGCTCACGAGCCCCGGTATAGAAGTAATCTGTAAGGATTTCTATATTTTTATCATAGGCTGCTGTAGATTTTATTCCTCCTATTTTGGTTTCCAATTTTCCTTTTTTAGAAAGATCGGGCGGCCAGACTTCAGCCACTTCCTCTGTAAAGTATTTAGTCATGTCGACAAGATGCTTCCCATCTTTTGATGCAGCAATGTCAAACATACGATGTACCGGAACTATATTGTTGTTATTGAACGAAGGAGCAAACGGATCATCCTTAGCCAGAAAATTCTTTGAAACAGGTAGAATCATCTGCAGATATTTCCCTTCTTTTTTAAAGTAAAAAAGCTTCGGATTACTTCTCATTTGTCCTGCTGAAATCGTCTTATTATTACTGATTGCTGCCACACGACAGCCTAACAGTAAATCTCTCCCTATAATTGAATCGGGAATTTCAAAGTATACACTTTTACCCTTTCGAACAATCGTAATAAATCCATCGGATTTACGGGAACCGTTCACAATTTTATCAAATTCGGAGAGTCTGACTTTTGATGTTGTATCACTTGCTGCGATACTTTGTTTTTTAGCTGATTTTACTTTGTCTTTCGCATAGCCCCCCTCTGTAGCACAAACACTCAGAAGAACAAACGATGCTACGACCAAAATCTTATTTTTCATTTCTCAATCTAAATTAAAGAGTAATTATGCCTAATGCTATGCCATTTGTCATCCAGCTTCCATAAAACTTACTGTCTGAAATTTTCTGCTCACTGAAAATACGCAAATATCCAGACAAAGTCACTTTACTGGTGCGAATTGGAAAAGAGTAGTTCGCTTCTGCTCTCCAGTTAAAGTTATTTACTTTGTAGTAATTCGCATCCGGAATCCAGATATTTTTAGCCAGATCATTCTCTGTATTATTTAAAAGCAAATCACTCTTAAGTGATTTCAAACCTCCAATACAAGCTTCGAAAGTCACAGCGTGATTATTCTTTTTCCATACACGATACCCACCATTTATTTGAGCCTGCATATGTGCCGTTTTCAGGTAAGAAAGCGGAAGGTTGTACTGGTTTTTGAATGAATTAAATTCTGAATGTGCACCCACGTACCAACGATAGCCACCTTTGGGATCTATGGAAGATAATTTATAATCAATATTGAATGCAGTCGTATTTAGTTCATACTGTTTTGTGTACACAAAATTTGTGATCCACTCTTTTGAAACAATACCGCTAACCGGATCGCGAACCTCATTAAGCGATTGAATAAATTCATTAGCAAACCCTCTTTTGTATGCACCACTCAGTGATATTTCATGAAGAAATTCTCCTTTGGTCAATTGCAATTGAGACGAAAAGTCAAAATTATCAGCAAAAAATTCGCCCGGACTTCTTTTTACGTCTCCAAGCACTTCCTGGTTTTCATACAAAATACCAGCTGACGTTATCCACGATAATTCATCCGTTTTATATGCATACTGAAGTGACCCGCCAAAGAAGCTACTGACATACTGACGTCGAAATCCATTAAATCCACGTTCAATACCATTCCCACTCTGAGCTCCATCATTCAAACGAGGTTCCTCTCCATTTTCAAGACCAAGCATCGGATAATATTTGAAGTCTGGATTCTCCTGAACGGTCATTACACTTGGCATCTTATCTTTTCGGTAACGGAAAGCTCCTGTCAACCCAAAAGAGTGTTGATCATTCAATACATAGACTAATGCGGGGTTAATCCCATAATCAGCCAGGTAGGTGCGTGTACGAGGGTCTCTTAAACGAGAGACATCACCAACCAAGTAATCAATTCCTAAACCCAGTTTAAGGTTACTCTTCAAATTATATCCAACCTTTGCTTTAAAATCAAACATCTGAGAGTCATAGCTTGCCGGGATAGAGCTACCAAAGGAAAATGGAGAACTATTATAGGTTGAAATAACATCAGACCAAGCTCTGTTTGTCTCGCGATTCATGTCAAAACGAAAAGAACCCCAAACCCAAACCTTGTCATTGATTCTATCGAAACGGTCGGTTTTAAAGACAATACCATTTTTCCCATCTCCTTCCTGAGAACGATGATAGTCGCCTCCAGAAAGGTATCCGGAAAACTCTGTCTGACCATTCTCCATGTATGGGTCCATCATAATGCCCGCAGCATTCTGAGTTTGGCCCCAAGTTCTCTTATTTACTTCTACGTCACGCTCCTCAAGAGTTAAAGGCTCACGTTTCTCTTTGTCCTTTTGCCCTTGTGCATAAATGGCCTGATTACACAACGTAATAAGCACCAATGCTGGTATATATTTTCTTATCATATAGACTCAATATTACGAATATGTAGTTAATAATCAAATTTCTTAGGTTGAACTGTCGCCGAAACAAAACAATCATCATTTGAATTGTTTGCATCAATCAGACCAATGAAACTCATACTATCATCGTATTTTAGTTTTCTTACAATTACCTCTCCATTGTAACCACTGGTGTTCGATATCTTTGCAAATCCTTGATCGATTTTTACCGAAAGACGCTTCTTCATCATAATCTCGTCGGGAGTTACAGTGCTTTTCAATACCTCTACTCCGTCAAGTACTGCTGAGGCAGGTATACGCATGTAGTAGTTCTTTGATGTTGGTTTCCCTGGAATCTGAAATGTCGGATAAGCTTTCACATCATCACTGGTAGCAAATAGGATAATACCATTCTCTCCAGCACGTACAATGTTCATATTACTAATGGTTGCAAACACAGAATAGATTTTCTCTATTGCAGGGATTGCAGGGTTATTCTGGACTTTTCCTGAAGGATCCTTCGCTTCGAAATCAGAAACTGAAAGATCGACAGATTTTGAAGCACTCAGTTTGTGATTTACTGCACTGTTTGAAACAAGAATAGCTTCACCCGGAAGAACTTCACGAGTCGCTCCATCCGAAATAAAACGGAAAACCTGGCGAGTGTAAACATGGTACTTATCCTCAATTGCAGGGAAAGCTGGAGTAGATTCAGCCTCAATTAATCCAAAATAAATTGTACTATCAAGTAGCACTGTCTCTTCAGAGTTATTATAAAACTCAATATAGACATCTGCCGTATAGTTTTTATTCGCATCATCCTTTACTCCTGAACCATAGATCTTACTTACAACCAAAGAGCTCTTCTTTACTTCATTCAGTTCAAGCTCAATAAGACTGGTTGATTCTGCATAAATCTTCTGATTAAGGACTTGACCTGAAAGTAAAAGAAAAGGACTTAAATTCTTAGAAGTAGATAAGGTATATGAATCCGGTAAAACACCTGAGAACACAGCTATTGTGTCCTGATTCACTTGAGCAGTGTAGGACGTTCTTGATCCTCGCATTGTGATAGATAGACCTTCGAGATTCTGGTCTTCATATCCCTCTGGTAAAGTAACCTTTACTCGTATATCATCAATCAGTTCGACTGTTTGCCCCTGATCCCGACAACCTACCAACAACAGAGTGGTAAGCAATAATAGAGAACTAAACAGGAATTTATATAGTTTCATCATTTCGCACGTTTAAATTATAGTTTTAATGAGATCTCCATACCGAAGTTAAAGCTTCCGGTATTGCGTTCTACCAAAGTGTTAGATCCGCCGCTCGCAGGTCTTTTCCACGGTTCGTAGAATAATGCATTACTCGCATAAAAGGAGAAACTGGCTATTTTTGAAATTTCTTTCGTCAAACGAGCATTGAACAAGAAGGTTATTGCCCCTTTTGTAGCCGGATTATCCTGTGGATCAATAATTTCATCCTGCAGATAATACACCGTTGATCCATCTCTGAATATTTCAAGATTCGGTGTATTCAACATTGCTTGTGTTACCTCATAACGCTGAACGTTCAAATTCTGATCAGCTTTGATTATTGCAACTGGCAACTGACGCTGATTCGTTGTTGCATTGTAGGTATACCATATCGTTTGCAAAGATCCTGAAGCTACCATTCGCAGACGTGGTATGTAATAAACTCCTCGCAACATAGTACTAAAACGACGGTCAATTGTTTCCATCGCTCCCGGTGCATATTCTACACGGTAAGGCACCGAGTTTACATCAGGGTAATTTACAGATGACTGAAACTTTGCCGGACGCGAATAGGTAGGAGCCGATGATGATCTGCGTGTCTCCATAAATGCTCCTGTAAAAAAGAAAGAGGTATGAATCGCCGGAATCGTACCTAAAGACGCTTCAAGCTCAATCCCCTGATTGAAGCTTTTTTCGGTGTTACCCACACGTCCTGAAGAAGTGTACACTGTATCTGCATGCATAACAGGAATATCATTTAGAGTAGGTTTACCACCCATAAAGATATTGTTGGTAGCAGGATTTTTATATTCATAGCGGTTGGATAAAAAAGCAATAGGATCAGATAGGCTACCAAAACCGTTATCTGTTCTGTCGTTGTAATAAACGACATTGATACGACGGTCCTTCGGTAAGCGGAAATCCATACCAACTTCAACCTTCCGATTATTTACATTCTTCAGCCCTACAGATCTTTTCACATCGATCACCTGAGTATGATAATAGACAACACGCTGAGCCGGATCGAGATCTGTCATACGGTAGTAAAAATCTCCAGCAATACGGTCAATATATTTCTTATCGGGATACAAGTGTCCAAGGCCAGGAGTTTTAGATGATACCCCATAGCCCGCTCTTAATGAGAACCATTTTGTTAGATTGGCTGAGAAGTTTAAACGAGGTGACAAGGACCAAACCATCTCTTCTTTCCCAGGTTGCAACATCTGATAACGAACCCCGGCAGTTAAGTTGAAACGCTTTTTACCCAAATTGTAGCTCATATTATCTTCAAAATATCCGGAAATCTGATTTAAATCAGGTATATCATAATAAGGTCTTGGGCGACCATTACTATTTGGAGAAAGAGGGTACAGATCATCTTCATTATAGCGACCCAAACCTTTATTACTTTCCAATCTATACTCAGCCCCCATTTTGAAGTTATTTCTCCACTGGTCCACATTTGCAAAGAATGAGTTTGTCACTTTTGCATAGAATGATTTTGGCTGGCTTATAGTACCTCCTGAAGCTGTATATGACTGAGTTAATACAGGAACTTCAAAATATCCTGTTTCTTGTGCCCATAAGATGGGAAGGTTCCCGTTTGCAGACACAACCGTTGTTCTTTCAGATTTTTTCTCAGATGTTGTAAAACCAATAACGTAGCCTAATGTACGGGCAAGCGGTTTATTTAATGACCAGCGGCCATCATGAGAGAGAGAAAAAGATAAGTCTTTATCTTTTGTATAAGTTCCGTCCTGAATCTGGTCCGGGTCTTTCTTAGACGCATCAATAAGAGAGTTCACTCTGAACTTAAAAGTCGTATAGAACTTTTTACTGAAGCGATTTGCGTAAGTAACCGATCCCGAAATACGGTCAAAAGATCGGGTCTTAGCACGAGGATCTCCCCACGCTTGAGCATAACTAAAGTTACTGTTAATCGTACCTCCATTGGTTCCTAACTTTATACCTTTAGAGAGAGAGGTACTTAGCACGGATGGATTCACTTTTGCACGGACTTCCCATGGTGTATGTCCGGTTTTAGAATTAACGATTACCGCCCCTGAGGTTAGGTCACCGTATTCAGCCGAAGGAATACCACGAATCACCTCTACAGATTCAATATCATCCGTTCCAATAGAACGAAGATCAACCCCCTGAGATACAGAGTTTATATTACCACCTGCTGAAGCCACCTGCGTATTATTTGAAACGGGAACTCCGTCAATAATCACCGAAGCTCCGAATGCATTATTCGGATCTGTTCCCAGACTTCTGATTTGAATGGTCTGGGCTGAGGTCATGTCATTATTTTGTGAAATCTGACCAGGGAGAAGCTCCATCAGGTCTTTCAAACTGTTCGCTTGAAGGTGGTCCATGGCCTGGCGACCAATGGTAGAACCTGTAGCAGCTCCTGCAGCTGAGGCTTTCGCAGTTACTGTCACTTCATTTAGAGACAATGAAGTCTCATCCATAGGCACTGTGATTGCCAAATCTTTAGCAATCATAATTAATTTTGAATAGGGCTGGTACCCCAGAGACTGAACCTCAATAGTTACATCACCCTTTGGGATATTATTAATTACTGCTACCCCATTCACATCGGTAACAGCAAACAATCCTAAACTCTTAATCTGACAAACAGCCGCAATCATGGGCTCCTTTGTGGACTTGTCAAACACATTAAGTTTTAAAGAGTAAGAGGCCTTTCCCTGAGCTAGTAGTCCATCTGTCGTCAAAAGCGAGAACAATAAGACGAGGACAAGAGAAATTTTTCGATACATGATGATCTTGATTTGTTTATATATAGCATTAGTAATTGTAGGTTTGAACATCTATCCGATAAATATGCAAACACACAATCAAATATTTAATTTCTTTTAAATTTACAACTCACCGGTTGCAACCTTGATCTATAAGCAAATATAAATATGATCGACAAAGATAGTTATTTATTAAGCGAACTAAGTAGAACAACAAGTTTTAAGACGATTTGATATAAAACAACTTAAAATAGCAACTCTTTTGCTTATAAAAACTACATATAATGTATCAACTACTAAACGCATTTATGTTAACTTACACCTATAAAGGAGACAATTATCGAGTCTCTTTTATTCCAAAAACCATGTACAGATCTTAACTCATGTAATATTTATACACAAATCCGCTATATAGAGATATCAGTTGAATTGTTTTATACACCCGAAAACAAGAGTCTATTTTTTAATAAAACACTTCTTAATCTATAAGGTTTTACAGAAGATAAAGAAAGCCAATCATCAACAAGGGTTACCTTGCTAATGATTGGCTTATGAATAAATATTAGAAATCAGATCTCTGCAAATAATTTACAAAAGAGACTTGCTTTGTTATCTAAAAGGCTGTAATACAAAAACAAAAGACTTTGGAGATACTTCCACCCTGTAGGCAGGTAAAACTCCTGGTCCACAAGTTGCAGTACCAACTCCACTCTGTTGATCATCTAAATGTACAGTTATCGTTCCCTTGTCCTCTAATTCGTTAAGATGTCTGGCATTCTCAAGATTTAGATCCTGATAAGGAAGTGCACTAAACTCAAAATGATTATCCGATACAATATTAAATCCGGATTTTTGATCATTTGTCAGCTGCAACCATCGAACATCAGTTCGATTTCCACATGCCTGAGGATTAACATAAGGTACGAACATCTCCTGAGCATTAGTTTTAAAAATACCTATTTGACCATTTTGCTTCCTGTCGGCATAAGTTTCCTCATCTCCTCTTCCAAGATAAGAAACCTGATTATAAGTATGTGGAATATCAAAACTAATTCCAACCCGAGCCATACGTTTCACATAATTCGTATCGGGTACTAACTCTGATTGTACAGTCAGAACTCCATCTTCAGCAATCCGGTAAGTGATACTTCCCTTAAAGAGAGTTTCCTCTTTTGAATTATTAAGCTGTATTTCTGACCTTAGTTCTACAGACTTACCAGTTCTTTGAACCAAAACAGATAGACTCTTCTGTGATAGCTGATTTAAACCTTCCTTCATCCAGATACGTCCATTGTCTCTGTCTCGATTATCATTGTCTGTCAGAGGACGGTACACTGATAATAAAAGAGGGTTGACAAGCATCTCATTTCCGTACATACTATAAGATACAAGTGCACCGGAAGACGGCGAAACTTCGATTGAATAAAGCTTATTCTGAACACGTAACCCTTCAACTTGTAGACGACCTCCTTTTTTTGACTCTACAAAAGGCTTAGTGTTGCCTGTTCCAGCAAATACAAACTGATTATCAGCAACCACATGCTCCTTTGTTATAAAGGGCGCTGGATTTCGTCTGAACCACTCAAGATTCAAATAATATTCACCAATATCTTTGAGCTCTTTGTTGGATGGTTTATCAATTGCGAGAGTAATCTCATTATGAGGGGCACAATCCAAAATTTTTGTACCCTCTTTAAGTATAATCCCTTTATCTGTAACGAATCTCCACTTTAACTCAAACTCATTCAAGTTCGTAAAATCATGCCAGTTTTTAATTGTGATTACCGAAGATTCATTATCCTCTCTCTTCGCTTTTATATACTGGTACACTTTTTTCACCTCTTTCAAATGAGGATACGGAACGCGATCTGCATTAACAAGACCATTACAACAGAAATTTCCAAAACTTGGAATATCCTTAGGTCCATAATCTCCACCATAAGACCAATACCAGTTACCATCCTTATCAATTTCTTTAAAACTCTGATCAACCCAATCCCAGACACATCCACCCTGAGCCATCGGATTTTCCTCAAAAGTTTCCATGTAATCATTAAATCCACCACAGCTATTTCCCATAGCATGAGAATATTCACATAGAATAAATGGACGATAAGGAGCAGGATCTTGCGCTAAATAAGCCTTTATCTCTCCAACACTCCGGTACATTCGGCAGTAAATGTCAGTAAACGGTTCCTGCTGAGCTCTTTCATATTGCACAGGTCTGTACTTCTCCACAGATTTGAACCACTCATAAACACGTTCAAAGTTAATTCCCATTCCAGCTTCGTTCCCCATTGACCATATGATAATGCTCGCATGATTTTTAGAGCGATGATACATCCTCTGGTTCCGCTCAATGTGTTGTTTATACCATGAAGTATCTTTGGCGAGTGATGCCGGTCCATATCCCATACCATGTGATTCAACATTCGCTTCATCAATCATGTAAAGACCATACTGATCACATAGTTCATACCAGCGCTTATCATTCGGATAATGAGAGTTGCGGACCGTATTGATATTATTTTGTTTCATCAGCTCAATATCACGGATCATAGATTCCTCTGAAACAGTCCGACCCAGCTGTGTATGTTCATGACGATTTACGCCCTTTATGATAACAGGAGTTCCATTTATATGTAATCGACCATCAATAATTTCAGAAGTTCTGAATCCCACTTTACATCCCGTTAACTCTATCTCCTTGTTTTGAGAATCAGTCAACATCAAAATCAGCTGATATAATGAAGGTGATTCTGCACTCCATCTATCCACCCCGGGAATCGTCGAAACTGGAAAATTTACTTTCCCATCAACCACAGGTTTTGTTTGAGTTAATGCAACCTTACCCTTAGGATCTATAAGTTTATATGTAAGTTGTTCATTGGACGAAGAATTGGCAATCGCCACATCAAGCGAGAATTCCCCATCTTTATAATTCGTTCTTTCCAAAGTGGAAACGACCTCATAATCTTGAACAAAACTTTTTGGAGTAGAATAAAGATACACATCTCGCTCAATACCACTTAACCTCCAATAATCCTGACACTCCATATACGAACCTGCACTCCAGCGATAGCACTCGATAGCCAATGTATTAGACTCACCTTTTTTCAGTTTATCCGTGATGTCCCATTCTGCTGGTGTCTTTGAATCCTGGTTATACCCGAGCAACTCACCGTTCAACCAGATGTAATAAAAAGAGATTGCTCCTTCTACGCAAACCACAACTCTTCGATCATTCCAATCTGCAGGTATTGAAAAACTTCGACGATACGACCCCACTTCGTTATGTTCATAAGGAACAGTTGGTGGAGTAGGCTTCTGCATTCCAAATAA
>JBOFXU010000155.1:0-5643 GCA_051654305.1 Bacteroidales bacterium
TAGTAAAATCCCATTTACCAGGATCTATATTCACAAAAACAGAAAGATGAATCGCATAACCCTTTCCAATAGAGGAGAATATATTTACTTCTTAAAAAAGCCAAAGATACACCTTTATTTCAAAAAACCACAACATCAATAATCTTTTTTTAGACTATATACTCAAAGTTTATAAAATTATTATACATAAAGCACTTTATATTTTAATAAATATCAGCTACAACCTACGTATGTTCTATGGTACTTTTTGGGCAATAATCTTAGTTTATACCGATACTCTTATTGAAACGGACAACCCTTATTTCTCTTTCAAATCAAGGTAATAAAAAGAAACATTCAGGTATTGATCAAACTTATATCCGACGGATGGCAGTGTTCCTACGGGAGTAAATCCAAACTTTTCGTGTAAATACTCGCTTGCTTCATTGGGCTGAGTGACAACACTGACAGCCGTTACAAACTTACGTTTCTTCAACTCTTCGATCAGAGCCTGCATCAATTTTGACCCGATCCCTTTGTGCTGCTCTTCGGGATTCAGATAGATCGTTAGCTCTACAGTCTGCGCATACGCATCCTTTGTCCGAAAATCAGAGGCATACGCATACCCTTTGACTTTACCCTCCTCTTCGTAAATAAAAAAAGGATATTTGGCAGCAATAGACCTCATTCTTTGATAGAACGCTTCTCTTTCGGGCACAACAATATCAAACGTTGCTGTACTGTTCAGCACATAATAGGAATAAATGGCATAGATCGCCCCAAGAGTATCTTGTGAAAATTCTTTTAGCATATAACTTTTATTTTGTCAGTGTAACTACCCATTTTTGTTTTCTCAATTGACTTCTTTGATCAAAATACTGCAAATAAACTACATATGGTGCAATTGGCAAAACTGATCCACTATCATCTTTCCCATCCCAGGTGAGTTCACCTTTTCCTCCGATCTCCAGATTCCGGACCAGGTTTCGGACTAATCCTCCGTTCGCACGATACACCTGTAGTGTAATCTTATGAGGCATGTCATTTAATTCGTAATTCAAATGCCACATCTGCTCGTAACCGTCAGAACCGGGACGGAAATATTTTTGGTCACTCCAGAATATCCGACCCCTTCCGTCAGGTTGCTCGTCAATGGATTGCTGTGAATTTTTGAATCCCGGGGTAGCTCCCGAAACATGAAAGGAAGAATTCCAGTTGGAGGGATCAGAAGCAGGAACAAGTACAGATTTACGTTCGAGCGATACCCCTTGCTGATTTTTACTACTGACCGAATGGAGACCGGGAGAAAATTGAAATTCATCAATCATCTGTCCGGAAAAATGGAGAAGCACCACCGTTCCTCCTGTGTTTGAGAACTGTGGCAACTTCACTGGCTGTAATAAGATGGCATTCTCGTCTGGCTCGTAGACACGGCGTACACTTTCAATATCTTTACTCAGACAGACATACTGCTCTTTTTCCAAAAGGAAGGTGGATTCCGATAGTTGGCTCACATACTGCAAAGTACCGTCACTCTTTCGGGTTGCAACAAAAAGCTCTGAAAGATCTATAGGATACTCACGATTATTATAGAGTTCAATAAATTCAGCTTCATCCGTTTTTGGATAGTACAGTAGCTCATTTACCAACAAATCACCCTCCTGAACTGGTCGGGGTCGCATCACCGAATACATCTGCCCCGGCTCCATAAAAAGAGAATTAACACATTTGAGGTTTCTCAACTCCAGTTGCAGTATCTCTCCTTCTGCAAGTGAATCCGATAATAATATCTCAACCTGATCGCTAATGGGATAGGTCGCCCTAAGAGACTCGATTTGCCACTTTGGATCGATGGTATAATTTTGAACATCTTGTACCAGGGAATAATCCATTGCTTTATTGAAGAGTAGTCGGAGTTTTCCGGGATGCTGATACGATAAACTTTGCAGTTGAGGAGTCACCTCATCGGGTTTATTAGCCTCCACACTATTGCTTTGACCGGGAGTTCCACCTTTCGGATCTTTTGATGCCGTCCAGTTATTCGCCGTAGAAAGATGATTATAGAGATCTATTTTCTCCAGCGAATTACCACTTTTATTGCTCTCTGCTCCGTACCACTGCTCTGAATAAGATGCTACTGCATGTAGCTTTGCAGATGGATCTTCCAGATAAAGCAACTTTCCGCTATTTGCCAATACCGGAAAAGAGGTCACATACAACTTTGAGATCGCTGAACTAAACTGTTCGTACGCACTTTTTCCACACAAGACGACATACTCCCCCGACCTGAGCAAATACGCAGGTAACTGATACCTCTGATCTCCATAGTAAAACCTCCAATCTTTTAACTGTATGTCCTGCTCCGAAATATTACAGAGTTCTACATATTCAACGGCAGGAAGTCCGCTCACCCCAACTGGGTTAGCCATAATTTCAGAAATAGTGACACAAACGGAAGTTGAATCCGGCAACTGTGGTGTACCTCCCCCAATGAAAAAGAAAGCCGAGTAATGGGCTGCTGCTCCAGTATTCTGAGTATTCATATTTTCTACAACAAGCTCATGCGTTCCCTCTCCCGGAGATGAAGACAGATTAAGCTCTACCTTCTTTGTTTTCGTACTTCCACTTAAATTAACAATCCCATCCTCGTCATCATTCACTTTAAAACGCGCCTGTGAAGCATTTACCAAATCGGAAAAATGAACCATCAGTCTTGTTTCTGAGATAACCTGCACAGAATCCAATCGAATTTCTGGATCAGGGTTTTCTGGCTCTCCTTTTTGAGCCACCCAATCCTTAAAATAAAATGATGTAGCCCTGCCTGAGGGATAATAACAGACCACCCCCGCATAATACGCTAACCCTGAAAAAGAGTCAGTGACAATATCACCCCATGTGATTTCGGAGGAACTGCTATTCTTTTTATACTTCAGCTGCAAACGACCTTCATTAAAATACCCCATTACTGAAATATCTGTAGGGTTCATCATTATCGATCCTGCAGAAGTCTTTACTACTACACTATCCCGCCCTTGCCTGCGCTTAACCAACTGCAACCTGCGATCTTTCACCTCAACAAAATATCCGTTGACTGCACTTACTAAATTATCGGTATCGGAAACCAACCAATACTGAACATATGAACTTGTCGTAGTTTCAAACAAAAGCTTCATAGATAGTCGTGACTCAAATAAGGTAGGATCGAACGCGATCTGCTGAGACAGATAACTCACATTCGCCGGTTTGGGTGCTGAATTATTCAGAGAAAACATATTTCCGGACTGTATTTGAAAATGTGAAACATCTCCACCCCAAACACTAACAGTTTGTAAGCTTCCTGATGAATTTAAATACAAAATGCCAGTAAATAAAAAGACAATTGAAAAAAAAGGTATTAAAAAGGAAAAATTCTTCATAGGTATTGATTTATCTTTCATAAAAAGTTATACTTTTGCGTATCAGCGTACTGTAAAATCATATAGACCTTGATACAAATGTAATTAATATTTTGACTAACACAATTATTAAGAGAAATCGGAAATGAGAGTTGCTATTGTTGGCGCTAGTGGCGCTGTTGGACAAGAATTTCTAAGAGTTCTTGAGGGAAGAGATTTTCCTATCGACGAGTTATTATTATTTGGTTCTGAACGTAGTGCCGGTAAGATGTACACATTTCGTGGTAAGGAAATCGAAGTAAAGCTTCTGCAACATAATGATGATTTTAAGGGTGTTGACATTGCATTTACTTCTGCCGGAGCCGGAACATCGAAAGAGTTTGCCAATACGATCACAAAACACGGTGCTGTAATGATTGATAACTCAAGTGCATTCCGTATGGACGAAAACATTCCTTTGGTTGTACCTGAAGTGAATGGCGAAGATGCAAAAATCAGACCTTTGAATATTATCGCTAATCCAAACTGTACTACCATACAGATGGTTGTTGCATTGAAAGCGATCGAAAATATTTCGCACATCAAAACAGTTCATGTTTCGACCTACCAAGCGGCGAGTGGCGCAGGTGCAGCTGCTATGGACGAGTTAGTTGAGCAATACAAAGAGCTATCTAACGGAAAAGAGGCTACTGTCGAAAAATTTGCTTATCAGCTGGCGTATAACGTAATCCCACAGATTGATGTATTCATGGATAACGATTACACGAAAGAGGAGATGAAAATGTATCACGAAACACGTAAAATCATGCACTCCGACATCAAAGTTAGTGCAACATGTGTACGTGTTCCTGTAATGAGAGCTCACTCTGAATCAATCTGGCTGGAAACAGAACAACCTGTATCTGTAGCTCAGGCTCGTGAAGCTTTTGCTAAAGCTGATGGTGTAATCCTTATGGATGAGCCAGCAAACAAAAAATATCCGATGCCGTTGTTCCTTGCAAACGAAGATCCGGTTTACGTTGGTCGTATTCGCGAAGATATTACTAATCCGAATGGACTGACTTTCTGGTGTGTCAGTGATCAGATCAAGAAAGGTGCTGCTCTTAATGCTGTTCAGATTGCTGAATACCTGATTAAAGAAAATGCATTGTAAGCATTCCTTATCATATTATACAAAGGCTATTGGATTCGTTCCAATAGCCTTTTTTTATGTGATTTTCTGAGAAATACTATTTGGTCTAATCTTCCCGAAGATGATACGTATGACTCCGGATTTTCATTTAAATGAACGTGCCGGTTCATACGTTCAAAAATATATTTTCATTTAAATGAACGTTTACGTTGATACGTATGAACGTCCGCGTTCATAAGAATGAACTTTTGCATGCGCAGGAGAGAGAATTTCCGGAGGTCTCCTTTGGACTCAAAATACGTCCGTTTTTGCCGAAAAGTTCATCAGTTTTGATGAGTGAAATTTAATATCAAATAGATAGTATAATGTGTTTTTTATAAGAATAATGTAAGATGTTGGTTTCCGATAATGAGATATATCTCTACATTTAACAAGGGGTAGTTGATAAAAATTAAATTGCGCAAATATATGTGTAAAATGAACAATTCTGATAGGAGGTATATTAATTAATATATTAACTTAAAAATATAGCTTATGAGAAGTTTATTTCTATTTTTGATTTTACTCTTTCTTCCCTTCTATCCGATCTTTTCTCAGACTGAGAAGTTTAGTGTTGAAATTGGATATGCTTATTTAAATACCCAGGCGATATCGCCTGCGGAAGGAGCTGAAGGGTTTCTTGAGTATGCTCCTTCTGCATTAACCGCTAAGTTAAGCTTGGCTACAAAATGGTCATTTCTGGATCTTAGCGTGGGCGGTATTAAACTAATTAAGTATGGTGATGAGGAAGACTGTATTAATGGAGGAGGGGTTTATGTTGGAGTATCACCAAAGTTTAAAAGAAAATACTTTGGAATAACCTCTGATCTTGGAATTGGGGCTTTTGGTATAAGACAATACAAAAATGTTCTATTACTTGATAAGAGTAGGTCAATAACAAGTTATGGAGGTGCTGGGTTGGGAGCATACATGGCTTTGGGTGTTTACTTTAAATATAAGCAACTTAGTATAAACCCTAGTGTTTGCTGTTTTTTCAACGGTGGGGATATTTCCTATATGATGACTGGTATCAATATTCCATTAGTATATCATTTTTAAAATTAGTAAACTATGAGAAATTCTTGATCTGGAAAGAGA
>JBOFXU010000156.1:0-2445 GCA_051654305.1 Bacteroidales bacterium
ATCGCCGATTTTGTGATGCCTCCTACGCTGATCATCGGGAACGAGTAGGGAGCTCCCATTTTTGTGAATCTGACATTTGCATTCACCGTAAGGGGTTCGTCGCAACTCTGAATGCTGCACGACTGAACAGCAAGCCCGAGTCCGAGCGCATAAAATAAGTTTCTTAGCTTATTCATTCTTTTGTGGTGTTTATTTCCATTTGATGATCTGTGCAGCCTCTTTACGCTTCTTCGGTTGTTCCCACACATCGTCGTTTGCAGGGAATCCAAGAGAAACAATAGCCACAGGCACAAGGTGATCGGGCAACTCTAAGTTTCGTCGGAGTATCACCGGATCGAAATTGCAAATCCAGCAACTCCCGATACCCATATCCGTAGCTTGTAACGTGATATGATCGATAGCTATGGCTGCATCAATGTCGGCATGAGACTTCTCATCCGAAGCACGAACCCATGCCTCTTCGAGGTTTGCACACACCACAATGGCATATTTGCATTTGCAAAACCATTCGCGATTATAACACTCGTAGAGCCCGGATAAACCTTCGTCAGTAGTGACAATTGTGAATTCCCAAGGCTGAAAGTTCACGGCAGAAGGAGCCAACCGGCCAGCTTCAGCAATCTGTAGAAGCTGTTCGCGGGATAGAATTTTATCTGCATACAAGCGTACAGATCTTCTTTTCTGAGCAAGCTGTAGAAAGTCCATTATATCTCTTTTTCGATGTTGTAATTGTTGCGTCCTGCCGAATTTCTGGAGATAAGTTCACCCAAGAATCCAGCCAGAAATAACTGAGTACCGATAATCATCGCAGTAAGCGAAAGGTAGAAGTAGGGATTTTCAGTCACCAGTCTGTAGCTTAAACCTGAGTGCATAGAATAAAGTTTATAGGCGCCTACGAAAATGGATGCGAAAAATCCAAAAAAGAACATAAGGCTACCCATCAATCCGAAGAAATGCATAGGTTTTACTCCGAAACGGGCAAAAAACCACAAGGTCATTAGGTCCAGATAACCGTTTACAAAGCGGTTTAACCCAAATTTAGTGACTCCGTACTTCCGCGCTTGATGCTGTACGGGTTTCTCTCCGATTTTCTTAAACCCGGCTATCTTAGCCAAATATGGGATATAGCGGTGCATATCACCGTAGACTTCTATATTCTTCACCACAATATTCCGATAGGCTTTCAGTCCACAGTTAAAGTCATTCAGGTAAATGCCTGATACTTTGCGTGCTGTAGCATTGAAAAGCTTGGTCGGTAGAGTTTTGTTCAGCGGATCATATCGTTTCTTTTTCCAGCCCGAAACCAGATCATAGTGCTCTTCTTTAATCATTTTATATAGTCCCGGAATCTCGTCAGGACTATCCTGCAGGTCTGCATCCATGGTGATTACTACTTGCCCCTCGGCACGCAGAAACCCCTCGTGAAGAGCTGGTGATTTCCCATAGTTGCGACGGAATTTAATACCTCTGACCTCCGGATTGTTGGCTTTCAGTTTTTCGATTACTTGCCAGGAGTCGTCAGTGCTACCATCATTTATGAATATGATTTCGTAGGAGTAATTATTCTGGATCATTACTCTTTTGATCCAGGCGTGTAATTCAGGCAGTGATTCTGCCTCATTATACAGAGGTATAATAACCGAAATATCCATAGTCTATATAGTTAGCGAACGTGTCAGTTCGGGTTAATTGTGTTTGGGTGTAAGTTTTGAAACAATCAGTGCAACCGGAAGTCCGATTATTGCACCATACATCATGCTGATATAAATATTGGACATAATATACTCAATAGCTGTAGGAGTTCCCTGTTTATCCACCATCTCCTGATATTGCCCCAGGAAGTCTGTGTCTTTAAAAACTTCAATGCCCTTACTTAGGGTCGATGAGAGAAATTCAGGGTTGATAAACTGCATGTAAATGTACTGGCTGACTCCCAAAATCATAGCCGAAAAGAAGAGCAGAAAGACCGTAAAGGAGTAGATGTTTCCAAATCTGACCTTTTCGATAATGCTACCCAGACTAAAGCGTCTTGCAAATATAAAAGCCAGCACCGGAGTTGCCAGCACGCAAAGAAAATAGGCTGTGCCAAAAAAATGGCTTCCGGCACCGTTTACTGAAAAGATAAACTTTATCGTTTCGAATGCTCCGAAAAACAAACCATAATACATGGCTTGTGAGATAACATCAGAATTTTTCATAATTTATGTAGTCCACTGCCCGGCATTCCACTGCCGGTCTCTAAAATAGTTGTAATTTGAATGTTCAGCAAAAATAATTAATTTCTTCGCTTTTTCCATAGTTGGTAGGAGTTTATGCAGTTTTGCCACAAAACATACGAAGCTGGAGCAATCGCTACCATCGGGTTGATATATGTATGGGTGAGCCAGATAGCCAAAATTGTATTTTTCTGTCCGAGCGATTGCCCGCACGCAATGACTTCATTCT
>JBOFXU010000157.1:0-1537 GCA_051654305.1 Bacteroidales bacterium
AAATTCTATTTCTATTTTGAGCGCTTTCAGATTTTTCGGCACAATGGCTTTGACAGAAAGAATCTTTTTGCAGTATCCACGGCTAACTGTGGTTTTCCGATCTGCAATCTTAAAGAAGTTCAAAAAGCTGATATTATCCACCTACACTGGATTAATCAGGGTTTTATTTCAGTTTCTGAAATACGTAAACTGGCGAAGATGGGTAAAAAAATTGTATGGACTATGCACGATATGTGGCCGGTGACTGGTATTTGCCACCATGCCCGTGAATGTAATAACTATACAAAAGGGTGTTCTGCCTGTCCCTTCCTGAACTCTAAAAAAGAAGATTTATCAACAGCTGTTTATAACGAAAAGATCGATGCCTATTCCATGGCAAATCCAGTTTTTATAGGCTGTAGTAAGTGGTTGAGAGACTTAGCTCAAAAAAGCTTACTCTCCGCAACAGGAAAGGTCTTACAAATACCAAATCCGATCGACACGAACCAATTCATCCCCTATGAAGGAACTAAAAAACGGGCAAAGTTCCATCTTCCCAATAACAAAAAACTAATTCTTTTCGGTGCACTCAATGTGACGGACAAACGAAAAGGGATAGATTATCTGCTAAAATCTCTGCATATAATTTCTCTGGAACGCGATGACATTGAATTAGTCGTATTCGGACAGATAAAAAGCGAATTACAGCAGATGCTACCATTTAAAGTACACGCAGTCGGGTATCTCACCAACGAGGAGGAGATTGCAGCCCTTTACAATGCCGTTGATATTTTTGTAACGTCCTCCCTCGAGGAGAATCTTCCGAATACAATTATGGAAGCTATGGCCTGTGGTAAACCGTGTGTCGGATTCCGGATCGGAGGAATCCCCGAAATGATCGATCATAAAAAAAATGGTTATGTGGCGGAGTATAAGTCTGCAGAAGATCTGGCTCAGGGAATCAACTGGGTGTTGCAACCTGAAAACTACGGAACTTGCGCAAATCTATGCCGCGAAAAAGTGGAAATGGAGTACAGCGAAAGTATCATTGCCCATAAATATTTAGAAATATATAATGAAGTCCTGAAGAAATCATGAGACCTTTATTTTCAATTATTACCGTTACGTACAATGCCGGAACACTGCTTACTAAGACCATAGACAGTGTTGCCCGACAAACTTGTGCTGACAAAGAATACATTATCATTGACGGAGCTTCCAAAGACAATACTCTGGAAATCATTAAAAAAAACTCCGCACAAATAAGAAATTACATTTCAGAACCCGACAAAGGGATCTACGATGCAATGAATAAAGCGTTCAGTCAAGCAACCGGAAAATATATACTGTTCCTGAATGCCGGGGACACCTTCCATAACGACGAGGTACTTGCACGAATCAAAGAGCAAATCAATCCCGACAATGAACCGGATATTTTATATGGCGAAACTGCTATTACCGATGAAGATGGGAAATTTATCGCTATGCGACGTCTGAAAACACCCGAACAACTTCACTGGAAAAGCTTCAAACAGGGAATGCTCGTTTGTCATCAATC
>JBOFXU010000158.1:0-9994 GCA_051654305.1 Bacteroidales bacterium
CCTGTAGCCTTTAGTACAAAAAGTAGATTTTCATGTACCGAACGATCTGTCAACAACTGGAAATCCTGGAAAACAATCCCCAATCTTCGTCTTAAAAGCGGAATCTGCTTATTTTTGATATGTGTTAAATCATACCCCATAACACGAGCTATTCCCGATGCTGGTGGAATATCCGCATACATCGACTTTAGAAGACTACTCTTGCCGGAACCCACTTTCCCGATAATGTAAAGAAACTCACCTTTGCGTAGCTCCATTTCCACATTCTTCAAAACTAAATTTTCTTGTCGGTAAATATCTACTGACTGATAATGTATAAGGACATCCATATAATTCAAATTGATTTCTTCCTAACAATATACTTTCTATATTCTTGCAAAAATAAAAAAACAGACAGGAATACGGAAGTAATATAAAAGAACTTTGATTGTTTTGAAACTAACTCCGGTGAAGCACCACCGAATCGAGCATGAGTTGCATATTAGAAAAGTCAAAAAAAGCTGATTTGTATTTATTTTCACCTTTCACCTCAGCCCCTTTGATTTTAAATAATATATCCTCCTCATTTATTCTACCCCATTTACCACTCATTGATCTTTCGCTACGACTTTTGTAGTCATACTCACTCCACACAAACTCGTAATTTGCATGAAGCTGTATCTTAATTTCATATTCAGGAGACTCTTTCCCTGGCCAAACCACAGAATACTCATCAGACATAACAGCTCCCGGATTGCAACCTTCTGCTTCGTTGAATCCTTTAAAATGTATTACTTCAATCTGAGCCTCCTTATTTAATTGATCATAATGTAACGAGCCATGCATTGATCCAAAAAGAGGAACATGCTGGGAGTCTGACATCTCCTCATAACACTGCCGAATAGTATCCAGTCGGTTATTTTCGACAAAATGAAAACGGTTACCAGTCGCACAATCCTCAAAATACGAAGAATCATCTGCGAATACAAAGTAGCCGCAATAATAGAAACTATCTTTATCATAGCTCTCCACCATATCCGGCATTTTCTCCTCTGCAAAACCCTCAGCACTGCGTTTACATGAATTCAATATACCCGTCCCCAAACAGACAGAAATAAATAGCGGAATACGAAATTTATTCATAGCAATAATACTTTTCCAGTTTGTACATATAACAAAGAATCGGTAAAAAATATTTACAAAATGGGCTCTTTTTCCTTCAGAACAGGATATATTTTTCTCTCACTGCTGAGTATGATGGATTTATCCGCACATCTGAGAAAAATTACTATATTTGCAAACTTATTCAAGCTATACATATGGATTTTATACTACAATACACAGACAAAAACTCTGATGCCCGTGCCGGTGAAATCACAACCGACCACGGTAAGATCCTGACTCCGATCTTTATGCCTGTTGGCACTGTTGCATCCGTGAAAGCCGTGCATATGAAGGAGTTGAAAGAGGATATCAACGCTCAGATTATTTTAGGAAACACTTACCATCTTTACCTGCGCCCGGGACTGGAAATTCTCGAACAGGCAGGAGGATTGCATAAATTCGGAGGATGGGACCGTCCTATTCTTACCGACAGTGGCGGATTTCAGGTGTTCTCTCTTTCAGCAATTCGCAAACTACGCGAAGAAGGTGCAGAGTTTCGTTCTCATATTGACGGCTCTAAGCACTTCTTTACACCCGAAAATGTAGTTGACATTCAACGCACTATCGGAGCTGACATTATGATGGCTTTTGATGAATGCCCTCCGGGAACATCTGACTATAACTATGCAAAGAAATCGCTCGGACTGACTCAACGCTGGTTAGAGCGCGGACTAAAACGATTCCAGGAAACTGAAGCAAAATATGGGTACAACCAAACCTTTTTCCCTATCGTACAAGGATGTACCTATCCGGAACTTCGCCGTGACGCTGCTAAGCATATTGCCGATCTGGGCTGTGATGGTAATGCTATCGGAGGACTGGCTGTAGGCGAACCTGCAGAAAAAATGTATGAAATGATCGAAGTAGTCAACGAAATACTACCTACTGACAAGCCTCGTTATCTTATGGGTGTAGGCACCCCGGCTAATATTCTTGAAGGAATAGAACGTGGAGTAGATATGTTTGACTGCGTTATGCCAACACGCAACGGACGTAACGGTATGCTCTTTACCAAAAACGGGATCATGAATATGAAAAATAAGAAATGGGCGAACGACTTCTCTCCGATCGAAGAAGATGGCGCTTCTTATGTTGACCGTTTTTATTCAAAAGCATATCTTCGTCACCTTTTCGTAAGCGATGAGCTTCTTGCTCTTCAGATTGCCTCAATACACAATCTTGCTTTCTACGTATGGCTTACTCAAGAAGCAAGAAAACATATTATTGCTGGCGATTTTGCCCAATGGAAGCGTGAAATGATGGTACGTGTAACTACACGTCTGTAATCCAAACAAGACAAACCACAGTTTAGATGAAGAAACTGGATCTGTATATTATCAAGAAGTTTCTGGGGACCTATGTGTTTTCGATCCTGCTGATTATCGCTATTGCTGTTATTTTTGACATCAATGAAAATCTTGATAAATTTCTCAGTAAGAATGCGCCCGTAAAAGCCATTGCATTTGACTACTACGCGAATTTTATTCCGTTTTTTGTCAATTTATTCAGCCCGCTTTTTACGTTTATCGCAGCCATATTCTTTACGTCAAAATTAGCCGACAACTCCGAAATCATTGCCATTCTTTCAAGTGGTGTAAGTTTCCGACGGCTGATGCGACCCTACATGTTTTCGGCATTCGTAATTGCCTCTCTTAATTTTTTTCTGAGTGGCTACATTATTCCCGAGGGAAATAAAGATATGATCGAATTCCAGAACACTTATGTAAAGAACAAGAAACAGGAGTATGCCTCTAACATTCAGCTCCAGGTGGATTCCGGAGTAATTGCGTACATTGAGCGCTACGAAAATCCGATCAAAACCGGGTATCGTTTCTCTTTAGAACGATTTGAGGGCAAACAACTCAAGTCTCGTCTTACAGCTCAAACCGCAAAATACGACACCGCCTACCGCTGGAAGCTTAATGATTATCTCATACGCAACTTCAACGGTATGAAAGAGGAGATTATAAAAGGTTCTTCGATTGACACGATTATCGAAATTGAGCCTCAGGATTTCCTGATTTCCTATGGCGATGAGAAACAAATGACAAATCCAAAACTCAGCTCATACATCGAAAAACAAAAGATGAGAGGAATGGGGAATATCAAGGATTTTGAGATTGAATATGAACGCCGGTTTGCAATGTCCATGGCTTCTTTTATCCTTACCATCATCGGAGCGTCTGTTTCCGCACGTAAGGTCAAAGGGGGAATGGGTCTCAACATTGGTATCGGACTCGGACTTAGCTTCGGTTATATTCTATTTATGACTGTTACTTCCAGTTTTGCGGTTAGTGGGCAGACTTCGCCACGCATCGCAGCCTGGATTCCCAACATTGTATTTGCAGTTATCGCACTATACCTCTACCGGAAAGCTCCGAATTAAATCAACAAAGCGCCTGACTCACTAACAGTCAGGCGCTTTGTTTTTATATCCCCACTTGAAGCAGATAATATTTCAGCGAAGATATTGCTCAAAACCATAGATATATCAGATCAATATTATATATTTGTTACATCAAATAAAATGAATTTTCCACTATGAATTTTTTGACTAAATTTTTCAAGAAAGAATCGATCGAAGACGAAACAGGTGTTGCTAAAATCTCCGTAGAAGAATTTTCAATGCTTATCCGTGTCTACTATCAATCGGTGATTGCCATCAATATAGGTATTACAAATCTGAATATGCTTCCTGACCTCGCTCTGTTTAAACGGATGCTAAAGGTCCCGACTCAAAACAACAAAATCGGGATCGCTGAAAAGTCAAAAGCAATGAAGATCCTGATGACAGACTACAATATGCCGACTTTCTTTTTTGAGGAGATCGATAACTCCATCAAGAAAAACTGCCGTACACCTCAGCAGGTTCAAGCTTACTTTGCACAGTTTCAAGGATTCAACAATGATCTGTTCACCTTGATGGACAACCTGATGCAAATCAAATTCCGTGTAGCTATGCTTTTCAATAAGCTGCTTCGTACGGCTACCGAGAAGAATGTCCACGACATTATGACAAAGACCAACTGGAAAGATGTAAGTGCTAAAAAAATCGCTACACGTGTACGCCAATATGCCACCACACTACAGTTCTCTGAAGCATGGATGACTGAGTATGTGTACAACATCCTGGTTCTGGCTAAAAAAGGAGCTAAAAATCAGAAAAAAGAGACCAAAGAATAAATAAAAGAGGGCTTCGGAAGACAAATTCTTCCGGAGCCCTCTTCTTGTAAGATTCTCTTTCTTTTTAAAATTATCACTAAGCGCAAGGAAACACTTCAGATAATCACTATTCGATCGAAACGCCAAACGGTTTAAGGAGATTAACAGCATCGGGCAATGAAAACCTTGCCTTACTCACCTTGTTGTTTGTAAGATCAATCGTGTAATTGGATGCTCTCCGGAGATCAGCTCCAGTGAGATCGGTATGGGCAAAAACGGCTCTCGAAAGATTACATCCACTAAATGCAATCTTCTGCAAATTAGCATTTGAATAATCAACTTCGAGCATTGAGCAATCTTTAAAGCTACAGTGACGCAGATCGAGCATTGCAAAACTGGAATAGTCCAGGATCGTCTGAAAGAACTGAACCGAAAATGCAAGTGACTCTTTTTTCTCATTCCAGCAAATGCCCAGAAGTTTAGAATTCTCGAATTTACACTGCATAAATTCACTCCCGTAAATATGGACATTACTCATATTGCAATGTCTGAAAAAACAATCCTCAAAACGACACCCCATAAAAATAGACTCAGAAAAATCACAATTTGTAAACGTACAATTTGTAAAGTGCAGACTCACCATTTCCTGCTTTGTCTGTTTGATGCCGAAGAATGCATCATCGGTCAAATTTGTTTCGGAAAAGAAACTCCCCATCGTATTATTATAGAATAAAAGGTTATACACTCTTAACAACACCGATACCAGGTAGTTCGTTCAGAACAATTTTTCCATTATTGACTTTCATGCCTGTAAAACAGTCATTTGAAATAAGCACATTTCCGTCAAGATCTGCCCAATCACAAGCCGGCGACAACTGAGAAGCGGCAGATATGGCACATGAAGTTTCGGTCATACAACCGATCATCACCTTCATATTGCTGGCACGAGCAAGATTGATCATTTTCCAGGCTTCCCGCATACCGGTGCATTTCATCAGCTTGATATTGATACCCGAGAAAACACCTTGAAGACGACTAATATCCCACAGACGTTGTAACGATTCATCAGCCACAATAGGCAAAGGACTCTGCTGAGTCAGCCATGCGATATCATCAAGCAGATCTTTCGGCATCGGCTGTTCAATAAAGACTACCCCCTGATCTTTGAGCCAATGAATCATTTCTATTGCCTCATACTTATCTTTCCATCCTTGGTTGGCATCCACATAGATTGGTTTTTGGGACACCGACCGAATAGTCTGAATAAGCTCACGATCACTCACCGAACCGAGCTTTACTTTTAGTATTTCGTAAGGAGCCTCAAGGGTCTTCTCACGAACAATTTCAGGAGTATCAATCCCAATAGTATACGATGTTTGCGGGGTCTTGGAAGGATTAAGCCCCCAGATTCTGTACCAGGGCTGATTCATGAGTTTACCTACAAGATCATGCAGAGCAATATCGACAGCTGCTTTCGCCGCGCAATTGTTCTCGGCAATACGATCTACGTACGTAATAATATCATCGAGCTCAAAAGGTGAGCTAAACTGAGTGAGATTCACTTTTTTGAGAAATTCTATCACTGAAGCCTGAGTCTCTCCAAGATATGGAGGCATACTGGCTTCGCCATACCCTGTAATTCCATCATATTCAATTTCTGTCAATACGGCAGGAGTCATGGTCCGCGAGTTGCCAGCAATCGTAAAGGTATGCTTCATTAGCAGGTCATACGATCTGAATGTGAGTTTCATTTTCTTAGTTGACATAATAGTCGTTTAAGTATTTGAAGAAAAATAATATTTATTCCATAGAAAGAGGAACAAGCACCGATTGATGTTCATATCGCTGTTTGAATAAATTCATAAGCCATCACTGCACTCCTTGAGAAAGCAGGAGTTAAAAAACACCTTGGGTTTTGTTCCTACCACCGAATAAAAGTAGAATGACCTACTCATATTTTACTGCAATGATACAATATTTTTTATCTTTTCGCTTCATATTGACACTTGAAAATCTTACTTTTGTTCAAGCATAATTGATTTGCACCAGAGACATTTTTTATCGAATGATAGAATGCTGTTTAACTGGTACATCTGATAATAACCATCCATGGATAATTTCATAGTTTCAGCCAGAAAATATCGTCCTTCCACCTTTCAATCTGTTGTAGGTCAGAAGGCTCTTACTCAAACATTAAAAAACTCGGTTTCAACACGAAAGCTTGCTCATGCCTATCTGTTCTGCGGTCCGCGTGGAGTAGGTAAGACAACTTGTGCCCGTATTTTCGCAAAGACCATTAACTGCTTTCATCCTACAGCGGATGGCGAAGCTTGTAATGCTTGTGAATCGTGCGTTTCGTTCAACGAAAACCGTTCGTATAACATACACGAATTAGATGCAGCATCAAATAACTCTGTAGATGATATCCGCTCACTGATCGATCAGGTAAGGGTTTCTCCTCAAATTGGAGAATACAAAGTTTACATCATCGATGAGGTACACATGCTTTCATCTCAGGCTTTCAACGCTTTCTTAAAAACACTGGAAGAGCCTCCGCACCATGCCATCTTTGTACTGGCTACAACCGAGAAGCATAAAATCCTGCCTACGATCTTGTCGCGCTGTCAAATTTACGATTTCAGCCGCATCAGTATCAACGATACAGTGGAACATCTGGCATATGTATCCCTGCAAGAGCGGGTGACTGCTGAGCCCGAAGCGTTGAATGTAATTGCACAAAAAGCCGACGGAGGTATGCGCGATGCACTCTCGATCTTCGACCAGGTGGTGAGTTTCACCGGTGGGAATGTAACATACAAAGCGGTGATTGACAATCTGAACATTCTGGATTACGAGTTCTATTTCCAGATTGTTGATGCCTTTCTGGCTGGTGATTTCAAACAAGCACTGCTTATTTTCAATGAGATTCTATCGAAAGGATTTGAGGGTCAGAACTTCATTACCGGACTTGCCTCTCACTTCCGCGATCTGCTTGTAAGCAAAGATCCATCTACAGCTTCACTTCTTGAAGTGGCAGATGTGGTTGCTCAAAAATATATTCAGCAGGCAGCAGGCTGTACACCTGAATTCCTGTTCAAAGCGCTGGAACTAACCAACGAATGTGATCTTAGTTATCGTTTGTCTAAAAATAAACGTCTGCACATTGAGCTGGCATTGATACGCCTTTGTCGCACAAATGTTACACAGGAAGGAGGTAGCGGCTCTCATGCCGCAATGCCCTCGATAGCGGCAGGCAACACTCCGGCACCTGTCACCGGCACAGCTCCTGTAGCTATCCCGCAACCTGTACAAGCTCAGGCAAGTCAGCCTGCAGTTGCTCAGAGAGGAGCTTTAAATCAGACTCCTGGTTCCGCTCAGGTTCAACCAAAAACCGCGGCTGCAAAAACAGAAACCGCGGCTGCACCCGTAACAAGCAAACCAAAAGGATTTTCTCTGCTTGGATTCAATAAGCCTAAAGAAGAGAAGACTACTTCTGCAAGCCGGACTCCTGTAACAGCGATGACTGAAACCTTCACTGAAGAAGAGCTTTCTAAGGTCTGGAAAGAATACACAAAGCGAATTCCGGAGAAGACACTGATTGTAGCCACAATGATCTCATGTACACCGTCCTGCGGCAATGACTACAGAATCGAAGTAATAGTTGACAACGAAATTCAGAAAGAAAAACTGATGGAAGAAGCTGGAGCTTTGATCGATTTCATTCGTTTGCGACTCAAGAATTCAAAGATTGTACTTGAAGTATCTGTCAATCAGCAAGAGAAAAAGAAAGTATTCAGTAAACGGGAAATTCTCGAAGAGCTGATGATCGATAACAATTCTCTCACGGAGCTGGTTGCAAAATATGATTTAATTATTGCTTAGCAAGAGCTGTATGAAGATATTACTCTTAGACAACTACGATTCTTTTGTATATAACTTATATCACGCCCTACGAAGCATCACAGATGCCGGGATAGTGATAAAAAAAAACGATGCCGTTTCCCCCGAGGAAGCGGCATCGTTTGATAAAATAGTTCTATCACCAGGGCCCGGACTTCCAAGCGAAGCCGGGAATCTCATAAATATCATCCAGCACTGTGCCGGAAAATGTCCGATCCTGGGCGTTTGTCTGGGACATCAGGCTATAGCAGAAGCCTTTGGCGGATCCTTAATCAATCTCTCAAGCCCTTTTCATGGAATTGAAAGTACGATTGACATCACCTCAACTTCTTTAATCTTCCATCGTCTAGGCAATCCTATGACTGTTGGCAGATACCACTCCTGGAGTGTTGATGAGAGCTCGCTTCCTGATGATCTTGATATTATTGCCCGCTGTCCGGAAAAAGGAATCATGGCGCTTGCTCATAAACGATTTCCGATATACGGTGTTCAGTTTCATCCCGAATCAATTCTTACTCCCGAGGGAAATCAACTCTTAAAGAACTGGATTGAACTTACCTAAATATTCACACGATTCCATCGGTAATATATGGGTTTGATGCTCATTCATTGCATTGAAAAAAGAGATATGCGAATATTCACAAAGATCTGATAGTCGTATATCTCTTTTTTTTAATATTCCCTGCTCCAGCAAAGCAGCTCTCTGAACCCCTTCAAGCAAAGGGTGAGCAGGCGTACACCAGTTGCCGTCCTTTAAAAATGCAACATTGCAGAACGTAGAATCGGTCACGAATCCATCCTTTATAATTATAAAGTCATCGTATCCGGGAAAATTGCTGTATAACGATCTGAAATAATCTCTGTTTGTTGATTTAAAGCGGTAGTCTACCTCATCCGTTTCAACAATCCCGATACGCAAAAGCTGAGGCGTTTGGTATGGAGAATATTCTACAAATTGGATTTCCTCCGTATAAACCACCCTTATTTTATAATATCCCAGAGAGGGAAACGAATGCTGGCTCAGCGTCTCTTTAAGAGATAACTTTTGCCAGCCCAATGCCTCCCTTGTTCTTTGAAAGCGAGCTTCATGTAAATTCAGATGACAGAACTTACCATCTCTATATCCTATCGTCTCAACGTACTGACACATAAACTTTCTGGATTAATTCATTATACTCATCATTAGCACAACTACGAGTGGTAATACCGCCCCCGCTTTTAAAAAACAATTGCCCGTCCCGTTCCTCTATAAAGCGAATCATTACTGCACTATCAACATTCTCACCATCGAATATACCACATACTCCCGTATAAAAGTTTCGTTCATGTGTTTCGGCTTCTCTGATTATCCGGCAGGTACTCGGCTTAGGAGCTCCTGTGATGGACCCGGCAGGTAGCAATGCAAATAAGAGATCTCCGAGACACCCTTTTATCTGGTCGATTGCACCACACACCTCCGAACTCACCTGGAGAATTGAACCGTTAGAGGTCTTGAGCTCATCAACATATCGATAGCGCTCAACCCATACAGGATAAGCAATCTGACTCAGATCGTTACGAATCAGATCAACTATCGTTGCATGTTCTGCACTCTCCTTTATATCTGATAATATGATATTCCGGGCGTTAGGCAGAGAAGCATCTATAGTCCCCTTCATGGGGTATGAGTGAATTACTCCATTATTTATTCTTACAAAAATTTCAGGAGAAAACAACACAAACTGATCTTTGACCCAGAGCTTATAACGAGCCTGTGAACGATAATAAAGCTCCTCCGTTGAAACCGAAC
>JBOFXU010000159.1:0-1198 GCA_051654305.1 Bacteroidales bacterium
TTCACACAGATTCGCAATTTCGTTCATAAAACTGATCCGGGTTGCCAGCATGGCATTTGCAGCGTATTTAGTCATCTCTGCCGAAGCAATATCCATGAACAGAATCGGATATCCGTTAAGCATAAACGGACGATATAGCTTTTCGATCGAATGCTTTGCTTTTTCTGTACTCACACCAATCACTACCCGTTCCGGATTCAGGAAGTCTTTTACGGCATTTCCCTCTTTCAGGAACTCAGGGTTTGAAGCTACATCAAAAGGAATATCTTCACCACGAAGTTTCAACTCCTCTTTAATCACTTTATGAACCATTTTAGATGTTCCTACAGGCACCGTGCTTTTGGTAATAAACACGAGATACTCTTTGATATTTTGTCCTATACCCCGTGCAACCGATTCTACGTATTTCAAATCGGCATTCCCATCTTTATCGGGTGGAGTACCTACGCAACAGAAAACAAGCGAAGCTCCCTTTAAGGATTTACCCAAGTCTGTTGAGAAGGACAATCTTCCTTCATTAAGATTTTTGGTTACAATCTCAGCCAATCCAGGTTCGTAGATTGGTAATACACCACTTTTTAATGAGTCAATTTTACTCTTATCGACATCCACACAGGTCACTTTAGCTCCCATTTCAGAGAAACAAGCACCGGAAACAAGTCCTACGTATCCGGTTCCGACGATAACTATCTTCATACAGTATTCTATTATAGATTAATTTAACATTATAAATTCATTTAACTACGTTTAGCTTTCTCCCAGGCTCCATTTCCTTTTCTTTTTCTCAGGTAATTAAAACCGCGGAAAACATTTATATTCATGAAAATAAAGTAGTAGGGTGTATAGAGTAACTTATTCTTAATTCCTTTTTGTGATAGCATATATCCGGCGAAGGCACACCCATAAAAAATAATCTGCCCTAAAAGAAAGATCCAGCTCCATGGGGTCAGGATATTATTTACTACCAGGTATATATTGACCGGAATCAGAAGAAATAAAGCAAAAGGGGTGATTGTCCAACGTAAGACCCGATGCGAAATGTACTGAAAACTGAGTACACCATATTTGAAAATATTGAGCAACGGAAGCAGACGCAGAATGGATTGGATTCCACCGGCTGCTATACGAATCTTTCTTTTCTCCTCTTCATGAATGTCGGCAGATCCTGTTTCAACGGCATAAGCATTCGAACTGTATC
>JBOFXU010000160.1:0-9111 GCA_051654305.1 Bacteroidales bacterium
CTGGCTTCCTTCACCGAGGACACTGCAGTCACGCTAAATCCTTTACGGCTAAGCCATACATTCAATACCTTCGAGAACATTAAATCGTCCTCAACTATAAGTATCTTACCCATCCTTTAACTATTCTGTTTCGACAAAGATATGATTTTCTTGTGAAAGAATAAGCAATAGAAAAAGGAACTACCTATTAGTTTAACGTATCATATAAAATTGATTCAAATCAAAAGTTGAATCAGTGCCTACGAGGTAATTCTGGAGGATTGAATTGATTCGTCACCATTTGTCACCATTTGCCACACCATTCGTCACACCAAAAACAAGACCCAAGTATCTGTATATAAAGATATTAAGGATCAATTAAAAGGAGTGTGACGAATGGTGACGAATGAAAACGAGAAACTTTGTGTGTATGTGTAGATTTTTTGTCCCGATAGGGTATATAAATCCCCCTTTCTGAGGCAAAAGTTCATTCTTATGAACGCGGACGTTCATACGTATCAACATAAACGTTCATTTAAATGAAAATATATTTTCGAACGTATGAACCGGCACGTTCATTTAAATGAAAATCCGGAATGATACGTATCATCTCAGAAGTAGTATTGATAGGAATTTTCGTTTGAATTTGTACAATAAAAAAGGGAATCCTCCCGGACTCCCTTTTTTTGTCTTAATACAGAACAGTTCGATCATATCTTCCAAATTCGAAAGAATCATCTTTAATTGTGCAAATTAAATCTATTATATCTTAGTTTAGTTATATCGGTAGTTATGTCAATGTAAGCAGACTTTCATTTAGTGGAGACTCCCCCCGAAGAGAGTCTCCTTTATTAACTACTAAATGTTTGTTGTTGTCTGTCTGATCTATTATATTGAAAAAAGTGTGCCAAAAAAACATACAAACTACTTATATAACATATAACGCTCATATTCTGAAACTTGCAAAAATAAAAATTGAGAATACCATTCTCAATACTGTGGGAAATCATTCCACACCTGTGTATAAAATCCACACATTATTGTGGAATCGTGCTACACAACTTGTGATTCACGAGAGCTACTTCCTGCTGATCTCCTCTATTAATTGAGTTATCCGGGCAACCACTTCGTCTACTTTACCTACGAGTTCTTCGGGAGCGTACCTCTCATTCTCTATATCAAGAAGTATCGTGGCAATCTCTTCAGCCTGTATCATTTTGAAACTACTTTTCATCTTATGCGCTAATCCCCTGAAGGTGGAGCTATCTCCCTTCTCCCAGGCGGTACGGAATTCAGTCAGATTAAGCACTGATTCCGAAATAAAAGTATCGATCAGCTCTTTTTCAAGGTCTGCATCCCCCGATGCAAAACTGGTGAGTGACGAAAGATCATAATGCGAAGCATCCGATGGTAGTATTGACCGGATTTTACCCAATAACACCTCCGAAGACACTGGTTTACTGATCATTGCGTCGAAACCTAACTCGATCAGCTCTGACTCTTTCATAAACGAGATACCCGAAAGTGCAATGATAGGTAAACTATCCTCTTCCTTTTTCGGATAGAGCTTACGCACATTACGTACAAGATCAATCCCAGAAATATCCCTCATCTGAATATCTGTTATCAGTACATCAAAATGAGAATCCTGGAGTAATGGGATCACCTGATCGGGATGTAGCGTAGTTGTTACCCTATAACCATTCTTTTCAAGCAACATCTTGACCATATTGAGCTGTATCGAATCATCATCTACAACAAGAATCTGAACCCTGTTTGTGGGACGTAAATTTCCGGAAATAGCTTTAAATAACTTCTCATCTTTCACTGTTTCGACCTGATGTAGCGGTAGTGTTACAATAAAGTCAGTTCCCTTATCAATCATAGAATCGATACGCAGAGATCCCCCAAGCAGAGCGATTAGCTTTTGCGTAATAGATAATCCTAAGCCAAGACCTTCGATATTTTTATGATCCGAAAGGCGACAAAACTCTTTCAGAATCTGCTCCTTTTCGGATGCGGTTAGTCCACGACCGGTATCTGATACCCTTAGTATGAGATTCCCCTTCTCCCCTTCCTCCTTTTCCCAGCAAACAGACAAAGAGACAGCTCCCGCATTCGTATACTTTATGGCATTTGAAAGAAGGTTATTTACGATCTGACGAATCCGAAAATCATCTCCACAATAAGAATCAATCGCTTCATCCATCTTCAGATCAAAACCAAGCTCTTTATTTCTGGCAGCAGGCTCAAAGCTGAGGAAGATGTCCTGAAATAGACTCCGAGCATTAAATTCCTCCTCTTTCTTCTCAATAATCCCCTTTTCGAGACGGTTATAGTCGAGTAAAGAATTTACTAAATCGAGAATATGATTTGCTGAGCTCATCATATTATGAACCATCTCCGTTTCAGATGCCCCTCCCTCATGCATTATCTGCAAATACCCCAAAATGGAATTGAGAGGTGATTTAATATCATGAGTAATACTCAAGATCAGTTGCTCGCGCGATCGTAATAATTTTTCTGTGAGTGCCTTTTCGCTCTCCAATTCTCTCCGGTAACGCTGACTTTTAGCAATATCACGTACGATAAACACAAGTGAAATAAGCCCGACAATGAAAGCTATGATCATCATAAAGATAGCTATCCGGATGATCTCCTTCAACACAATATGAGATGCTTCTACCTGCATCAGAGTATTCTGGATCTCCTCCTCCTCAAAATCGAAAAGAAGCTGATTGATACTACTGGTGAGCTCCTGATTACTTTGAGCCAGTTTGCGTTCACGCATCAGTACCTCTTTCCGTGCCACCTCCTGCTCATTATGAATATCGCGGATAAGCTTTGTAAAAGCCTTCTGAACAGTATCCTTAGCATTTACCTCGCCTGAGATTAAAGTGTCCGTTTTGAGCTGCATACTCGAAACGATACGGGTCGAAGAGTCTTCCCGTGAAGGATAAAAAACATCTGCTACCCGCTGAAAGAACTTCTTCTTTTTAGGGGCAACCTTAACAGTATCCAACTTTACGACTTCCCGTTGAACGTGATTGATCTGTTCTTTGTTATCTTGAGTAACCTCGAGGATGCTATTCATACTTTTACGGTAGATAGAATCGGTCTTAACCGTACGTATATAGCTTACGAGTGTGACGATATTATTCTGCTTCTGGAGTAGAAGATCTTTGATACTCTCTAAGCGTTCATGCTGATGCTCTTTGACTGTCATTGTCATCAGTGAATCCAGATATGCGTTTGTTCCGCCGATAAGAGATTCAATGGATTTCAGCTCCTCTGAATTTGATTTCGTATTGATAATTGAACTACGACTCATCTCTTCGATTCGGAACAGGTTCAAAAGAATCTCATTGACCAGACGCGCTTTTTGCCTGATCTGCGTCTCCTCCGTAGAGGGAGAAGCGAGTGATTCGGTCTTTTGATAAATAAAGTAGGTGGCAGCAATACTGATGCCGAAAAAGATCAAATAACTAAGTACCAGCTTATATTTGGTGAATCTGAAAAAATCGTTCATCTAAATCATTTTGTTAGTATTTACAGTACAAGAATAAGCATAATTGACGGGATATGAGAGATTAAGAGGCTAAATAAATTGAAAAAGGCTTTTACCGTTTCAGAATAATATTCCGTATCTTTGTATCATTCAGAATTAACGATAAGTTCATTACATATAAACCGACGAAGCACGTGGCAAAAACAGTTGTTGAAACCCCATTGATGAAACAGTATTACGAAATGAAAGCAAAGCATCCGGATGCAATACTTTTATTTCGGGTTGGCGATTTCTACGAGACCTTCTCGCAGGATGCGATTGACTCTGCTGAAATATTAGGCATAACATTAACCCGCCGGGCAAATGGATCAGCCTCTTACGTTGAATTAGCAGGGTTTCCTCACCACGCTCTGGATACGTATTTACCTAAATTAGTACGTGCCGGAAAACGTGTGGCTATCTGCGAACAGCTGGAAGATCCAAAACAGACCAAGAAACTGGTACGAAGAGGGATTACCGAGCTGGTAACTCCTGGTGTATCGATCAACGACAATATTCTCAACCACAAAGAGAATAACTTCCTGGCTGCCGTACACTTTGCCAAAAACAGCTGTGGTATAGCCTTTCTGGATATCTCAACCGGTGAATTCCTGACTGCTGAAGGAAGTGTCGATTACATCGATAAGTTGCTGAACAACTTCTCTCCCAAGGAGATTCTTTTTGAAAGAAGCCGTCGCAAGCAGTTTGAAGAGTCATTTGGAAATAAATATTTCACATTCGAACTGGATGACTGGATGTTTACTCAGGAAGCTGCGGACGACAGACTGTTAAAGCATTTTGAGACAAAGAGTCTGAAAGGTTTTGGCGTACAGCATCTCACGAACGGGATTGTTGCTTCCGGTGCTATTCTACACTACCTCGATATCACGCAACACAGCCAGATCAGTCATATCACCTCTCTTTCACGCATCGAGGAAGACCGTTATGTTCGTCTGGATAAATTTACTGTACGTAGTCTCGAACTTATAGATACAATTGCCGATGGCGGTAAAAGCCTGTTATCTATCCTCGATCGTACGATCAGCCCGATGGGAGCTCGTCTGCTGAAGCGATGGATTGTTTTTCCGCTGAAGGACAAAAGTCCGATTGATGATCGACTGAATGTGGTGGAAGATCTTTTCCGCGAACCGGACCTGCGCGATCTTCTTGAACAACAGATTTCGCTGATCGGTGATCTGGAACGGATCATTTCTAAAGTAGCTGTTGGAAGAGTAAACCCAAGAGAGGTTGTGCAGCTTAAAGTCGCACTTACGGCCATTGAACCGATTAAAGAGGCCTGCATGAGGTCGCAGAATATCAGTCTGGCAAAGGTCGGAGAACAATTAAATACGTGTGCGCTTATTCGCGATAAGATTTCCCGTGAAATTCAGGCAGATCCCCCGTCACTGCTTAACCGTGGCGGAGTTATCGCTCAGGGGGTAAGCGAAGAGCTGGATGAACTTCGCAGAATCGCTTATTCCGGAAAAGATTATCTGATCCAGATTCAGCAACGCGAAATTGAAAAAACTGGAATCACAAGCTTAAAAATCAGCTATAATAATGTATTCGGATACTACATTGAGGTACGAAATACGCATAAAGATAAGGTTCCGGAAGAGTGGATCCGAAAACAAACACTGGTAAATGCGGAGCGTTATATTACGCAAGAGCTAAAAGAATACGAAGGTAAAATTCTGGGAGCCGAAGAGAAAATCCTTGCCCTCGAAACGAAGCTGTTCAATGATCTGGTCTTCGGACTTGCGGACTATATCAGTGCTATTCAGCAGAATGCGAATCTCATTGCCCGACTGGATTGTCTGCTTTCATTCTCTAAAATTGCGATTGAAAACAAATACATCCGCCCGGTAATTGACGAATCGCTTGTGATAGATATAAAGGAGGGACGACATCCGGTGATTGAAAAACAACTCCCGATGGGCGAATCCTACATTACCAATGATCTTTATCTCGACAACGATTCTTGCCAGGTGATTATGATCACCGGACCAAACATGGCCGGAAAGTCAGCCCTGCTAAGACAAACGGCTCTGATAACGCTAATGGCTCAGATCGGTTGTTATGTGCCGGCGGCAAGTGCAAGAATTGGGTTAGTAGATAAAATATTTACCCGCGTGGGCGCTTCAGATAATATCTCCATGGGTGAATCTACCTTTATGGTGGAAATGAATGAGGCAGCAAATATCCTGAATAACGTTTCGGAAAGAAGTCTGATCCTGTTTGATGAACTTGGAAGAGGGACAAGTACCTACGATGGGATCTCTATCGCCTGGTCGATTGTCGAATATATCCACGAACATCCTAAAGCAAAGGCTAAAACGCTTTTTGCCACTCACTACCATGAGCTGAATGAAATGGAAAAGACCTATGAGCGGATTAAAAACTTCAACGTTTCGGTACGTGAAGTGGAGAATAAAGTAATCTTCCTCAGAAAGCTCGTACGTGGAGGTAGCGAACATAGTTTCGGTATTCACGTAGCAAAGATGGCAGGTATGCCGCAAAGTATCGTAAAACGGGCAGATGATATTCTCGTGCAACTTGAAAGTGACAATCGTAAAAACGAGATTGCCGAGACGAAAAAAGGGACAAAGAAGAAAACGGGAAAAACCTCTTCTGATGGAGCATATCAAATGAGCTTCTTCCAGCTGGATGATCCTGTTTTAAGCCAGGTAAGAGATGAGATAAAAAATATCGATATTAACAACCTGACACCGATTGAAGCATTGAATAAGCTTCATGATATCAAACGGATCATCACCGGGAAATAAAATAGAAGGCAGAAGAGTATACTTTCGTATCTCTTCTGCCTTTTTATTTATCCGTACGCAGACGTTTCATCTATGGATTAATAAAAATACCAATTGTTTATAACATTGAAATCAGACTGTAGTTGATCTGTTTCTGGGTTACATCCGAAAAAGTAATTAACAGCAGTTATGAACATGTTCATAACTATTAAAATATTTGATTCAATGGATATTACAAAACGATATTAACAAGAAGGGTCCGCATAACAAATCGTCAGCGAACCCTTATATATTTATTTTTTCAACAGGTAAATCCCGTCTTCACGTATCTCAATTTCACGCTTTTTGTACAACGCACCAACAGCCTTTTTAAATGACTTCTTACTACAGAAAAAATAGTCTTCAATATCTTCGGCAGGTGACTTATCCGAAAGAGGAATAAACCCTTCATTCTCGTCAAGTGCTTTCAGAATATCAGCAGTCAATGGGTCGATACGTTTCTCATACCCTATCGGTTGAAGTGAAAGGTCTATTTTAAGGTCCTCACGTACATTCTTCACATATGCTTTCAAACTATCCCCTACCTGCACATCTGTGAAGATCTCATTGTAATAGAGCATACCACTGTGCAAATTGTTTACGATAACTTTAAAGCCGATCTCAGCACGGGAAGCTACAAGAATATCCACCTCCTGATTCAGTTCGTAATCCGGCAGAACATTATCCAGGTATTTCTCAATTTTAGCAGAAGCAGCAATACGCTGAGATTCCTGATCAAGATACACATAAACGATATAAGAGCGATCCTCCATCATTTTTATTTTCTGCTCACGGAAAGGAACCAGCAGGTCCTTCATTAATCCCCAATCCATGAAAGCTCCAAAACGATTGGTAGAGGTTACACTCAGAAACGCAAATTCACCTACGCGGGCATATGGTTTCTCAGTCGTAGCAATTAAGCGGTCTTCTGAATCCAGATATATAAACACTTCCACTTTATCTCCTACTAAAAGTCCTTCCGGGATATATCGAACAGGCAGAAGAATTTCTCCCAACTTACCACCGTCGAGATACATGCCAAAGTCGAGTTCTTTAACGACTTCGAGCGTATTGTAATTACCTATTTGCACCATTGTATTGAATTCTAAATTAGACTACAAAGGTATGCTATTTTGATAAATATGACATCATCTTGCAGTAAATCAACAAATAAAAGATTGGAATGCATCATATTATAACTATTTTTGCGCTATTAGATAATTTATTAAGATAACCCATGAAGAAGACATTCTTTTTCTTGATTGCATTTCAGGCAATTTGTTCATACACAGAGGCACAACCAAAAAAAGTATTGATTTTCGGAAACGATATCACACGAGGAAATGAGGTAGTAAACAGAACAAAAAATCGCTATACGGCTCAGATCGAAACTCTGTCCGATCATCAGATAGAGATCAAAACAATCTGTTTTCAAGATGCTTTATTCTACATGCAGCCAAATATCACTGACTCAGTGATGGCTTACAACCCTGACATCATTATCTGGGAAGCAGGAAGTCAGCATGAGATCGAGTCCAAAGGACTTAAATACAAAAAGCTGATGCGTGAAATCAGTGGGTTCCACAAAGAACTTTTCAAAGTTGCACCAGACAAGCAGTATATCTTCATTAACCCGACAGATAAGATTGAACCGTTTAGCGAATACGATTCTTTTATCAATGTCATTAATAGCGAGCTGAAGGAGAAAAACTGCGCGTTTGTAAACAGTGGTTCTTTTGTGCCTACCCGAAATCCGTTTGTGGATAAGAACTATCAACCGACCTCTTTAGGGAACAGTCTGATCGCATGGAACGTGTTTAAGGCTATAGAAAAGAATGATACGCTAAATTCCGCAGCAACTCCTGTCTATGGATCGGAGTTTCGCAGCTCTGCCGGATGGAGAGAAGGAGCTGACTGGCACCAGGTGAACGAGGAGATCAACCAGCGCGTAACACGAAATAAACTGGATCTTCTTTTGATCGGAAATTCGATCACTCAGGGATGGGGCGGAAGCAACGAACTGGTAACTTACAAACCGGGAAAAGCGGCAGCAGAACAGAATTTTGCAGGGCTGAAATGGGAATGTGCAGGAATTTCTGGCGATAAAGTTCAGCATATTCTATGGCGAATCAAACAAGGGGTGTACGAGAAATCAGAAGCGCGTACCATTGTATTAACTCTGGGAGTGAATAACCTGCCCAATGACGAGAATACCCCTCAGGAAATCGTAGAAGGAATCGAGGCTTGTGTGAAAGAACTAAGCACACGCTTTCCAAAAAGTCAGATCGTACTCTTCGGTCCTCTTCCTGCAAATGCAGATCCAACGTCTCTTTTGCGTCAGAGTATCATCGAAACACATCAGCTGCTATTGAACACGTCTATGCCTTCGAATGTGAAGTATATCGACCCTACAAGTTGGTTTACTATGGACAACGGAGCTCTGAAAAGCGATCTATACGTAAGGGATCAGCTGCATTTATCTCCGAAAGGCTATGAATTTTGGGGAGAAAAAATTAAAACAGTACTAACCTATTAACAGCTACTTATGGATACTTTTGAAGATGTTAAAAACGCGTTATATGCCCATGCAGATGAAGAGAAAAAACAGATTCTGCAACGCTTCTTTAAAACGGGAAAAGGCGAATACGGATATGGTGACATATTTCTTGGAATAACGGTTCCTGTGACGCGAAGCATTGCTAAAAAGTATCAGCATATACCGCTCGAAGAAGCCGAAAAGCTTCTTCAGAGCGTAGAGCACGAATGCAGAGTCTGTGCGCT
>JBOFXU010000161.1:0-21458 GCA_051654305.1 Bacteroidales bacterium
GGATAGGTCTTTGCACAAGTCCTTTACCGAAGGATCTTCTGCCGACAATTACACCACGATCCCAGTCCTGAATAGCACCACTCATGATTTCACTTGCAGAAGCAGAACTTTCGTCAATAAGAAATACGACAGGAGTATCCTGAAGTAAACCGGCTTTCGTCGAATATGCTTCTTCGCGCTTTTGTTTTGCTCCTTCGGTATATACAATTAGCTTATCCGGAGGCAGGAATTCATCTACCATATCAATGGCGGCATTCAGGAATCCACCTCCGTTGCCCTGCAAGTCTACAATAAGAGATTTCATCCCTTTTCTCTTCAGTTCACCAATCCCTTTTTCAAACTCTTCGTGTGTCGTAGCCCCAAATCGGTTTATTTTGATGTAACCAACCGTAGGTTCTGCCATGTAGGTAGCATCTATACTGTAGATCGGAATTTTATCGCGAACGATACGAAAGCTCAACAGATCAGCTTTGTTATTTCGTTTTACTTTAATATTAGCAAGAGTACCTTTCTTCCCCCGAAGGCGTTTCATGATATCTGTTTGCTTCATTTTTACACCAGCAATCAGGGTGTCGTTTACCTCAATGATCTTATCCCCAGCCATTACTCCTACTTTTTCAGAAGGTCCCCCGGCAATCGTCTGGATAACGAAAAGAGTATCTTTTATGATTTGAAACTGAATACCAATCCCGTCGAAGTTACCCATAAGAGGTTCATTCATTTCTTTGGTCTCCTCTACTGTAGAGTAGCTCGAGTGGGGATCAAGTTTTTCGAGGAGCGCAACGATGGCATCTTCTACCAGTTTATCCTCGTTAAGTGTGTCAACATAGAAATTAGCAATAGCATATTCGGCAAGAGATAACTTACGCCCAGCCTTGGAAAGTTGCTGCGCAGAGAGCAAGATCGGAAAAATCAGAGCAATAACAGTGAAAAGTTTTTTCATTTTGTGTTTGTTTTTGGTGCATTAGCATTTCGGGCTTTTCCCCTTCCGTGAAACAGGTGAACAGCAAATTTGTTTTCGGCATTCTTTAATTTATACAGTTTTTCCGGGGAAAGTATCTTCTCAAACTCTTTGTAGTAAGCCTCTTCGATTGTTGCTTTTTTACCATCCATGTGTATCATCTGATAGGTCATTTCTGAATATTCTTTGTCAGAAACTTTAGGTTTTTCCCTCAGTTGACGAGATTTTATTCTCAAATCCCGGTGAAGCATAAACATCTTTTCCTGCATTTGTTCATATATAGGAAATAGTTTGCCGGCTTCTTCCGGGGTAAGGCCTACTTCTTTCACGATAAATGCCATTTTTTCAGCTTTAAAGCGTTCTCTGTCAGAGGGAGAGGGGCCCTCATTCTGAGCGAGTAACGCCGACTGTGATAATGAAGAGATCATTATCACAACCATTATTATCCATCTATATATCATGTGATTTAAATTTATAAATTATAAACTGGTAAGCATTGCATAAGTTTCCATTAGAGAATAGTCATCCATAGATGCAACCGTGTATTCGTCTAATGATTCTTCATAGGTAGAATCGACAGATACGTATTCGTCTGCCTGAGTATAACTGTATTCGGTCTGAGCTTTTGTTTCCGGTTTATTTCCAATAAATAGTTTTACGGAGAAGATAATGCTCATAAACATCGCTGCCATGTAGATTACCGGCAGTATTCTTTTCCAGAGGCTTGTTGTCTCATTTTCAAAGACCGGCTCTGAATCAGGGATGTGAGACATCACAGATTCATTAAGCTGCTCGAAATAGTTGTCCGGTAGCTTAAATGCTTTACGGGTAGCCTCGGAGGCCTTTATTTCATGCTCTTTTTTCATATACTTAATGTTGACTTAAACTCGTTGATAATATATTCTGTATTATTTGACCTGCTTGAAGGTGAAAGGTTTAAATGTCCTGGGTCATAAACTCTTCAACTTTTTTACTGGCGTGGTGATAAGACGCTTTCAATGCCCCGACGGATGTCCCTAAAATATCGGAAATTTCCTCATATTTCAGTTCATCGTAATAACGCATATTGAAAACAATACGCTGTTTTTCGGGTAATCTCAATATCGCCTTCTGAATTTTCACCTCCAGCTTATCTCCATCAAAGTAGGGATCAGCCTCCATTCTGTCTAACAGAATCTGCTCCGGATCGTTCACAATCATCTGATTTCTCCGATTGAGGTTTGTGAGAAACGTGAGACTTTCATTAATGGCTATTCGGAAGAGCCAGGTTGAAAGTTTAGCCTCTCCCCGAAAAAGCTCTATATTGTTCCAGGCTTTCAGGAAGGTATTTTGAAGTATATCATTTGCATCCTCGTGATTTAAAACCAGACGACGAATTTGCCAGTAAAGTCGTTCACTGTACAGCGATACAAGTTTAGAAAATGCTGTACGTCTTAAATCCGGGTTTTGTAAATCATTCGTTAGATCTCTTTCTGTAAATCCGCTCATATTGTATTATGGATTTTTTCTTGACAAGCAAATCTACATTATTTTCTTTTTTCAGGAAAATATTGATAGATATAGTTCTTTTATTTTTTGATTAGACCCTATCTGGAACAAAGGTTTAATCTGTTTCGGATGATTTGAATAATGTTAGTATTCATTGTTCTATTATGCATATTTTGACTCCGATACTTAGGCTTGCTATTATTTCGTTTATCTTTGTGGAAGTAAATGAAATATACAACCTATGACATTAAAAAAGAAAACAGCCACTGCATTAATCTGGAATCTGGTAGATAGACTTCTGTCTCAGTTCTCCTATTTTGTGACTGGACTGATTCTTGCAAAGCTTCTTTCTGTTACCGATTTTGGGTTGGTGGGGGCATTGTCTTTATTCGTTGCTCTGAGCTCGATATTTATAGAGGGCGGTTTTTCGAGTGCTTTGATCCGAAAACAGGATGCAACAGAGAAGGACTATAGCACCATATTCTACATTAACATGCTGGTGAGTATATTGCTGTACGCTTTGCTTTACATTGTTTCTCCTTTCATTGCTGATTTTTATGATCAGCCGCAGTTGGTGAATATTGGGCGGGTTCTATTTTTATCGCTCATATTCAATTCTGCGGGATTGATTCAGAATACGCTACTTTCGAAAGATGTCAATTTTAGGTTGCAAACGATTGCGAATATATCTTCTCTGATCTTATCCGGTGGTATTACTATATTTCTCGCGTATAAAGGATATGGGGTGTGGGCGTTGGTTTATCAGACTCTGTCTATTAGTATTATTAAAACAGCATTTCTGTGGATTTCTTCGAGTTGGCGCCCCCGGCTTGTATTTTCGTTGAATTCGATCCGGAGCATGTTTAGTTATTCGACAAATTTGTTGGGATCACAATTCATCAATACCATCTTTTTGAACATTTACTCTCTTATCATTGGTCGATTCTTCTCTGTCCAGGAGTTGGGGTATTATGCCCAGGCTCAGAAAATGAATGATATGGCTGTGAGTGTTTTAAATAATCCCGTACAAACTGCTACTTTCCCCATTTTTTCGATGATCCAGGATGATCAGGCGAGATTAGTGAATGCATTCAGGAAAACCATGCGCTTTGCGATGTTTTTGTGTTTTTGGTTTTTACCCATGCTGGTTTTAATGTCACGTCCATTGCTATTATTTCTCATCGGGGAGAAATGGGCAAATTCAGTGCCATTTTTGCAACTTCTTGCCGTCGGAGGAGTATTTACTATTTTAGCCGCTTTGGTTAATAATTTTGTTCGTGTTTGTGGAAGAACAGATCTTTTATTTCGCTTGGAGATAGCAAAACTAATTCTGGCGATTTCCATTCTGGTGTGCACAATTCCTTATGGTGCAATCGTAGTAGTCATAGGGCAGGCGGTAGCTAAAATTCTTATAGCGGTTATGAATATGTATTTTATTGGACGTGAGATTCACTATTCATTGCAACAGCAGAGCAAAGATATAGCTCCCTATATGGGTATAGCGATTGTTGCAATAGTCGTTTCTTATCTTGTTTCCTATTTTATAACTGGAAATTTCCTATTGTTGATGGTCCAGGGACTTGTTTATACGCTTGTTTATCTGGGACTTGCTTATAAGGGGAATTCTGTGATCATGAAGGAGATGCTAAACTATTTGCCATTAAAAAAGAAGTTATGACTAATAATGTGGTGGTGAGTGTGATAATGTTATCATACAACCAGGAAAAATATATAGAGGATGCATTAAAAAGTGTCCTGTTCCAAAAAACAAACTATAGCTTTGAGATCATCGTAGCTGATGATTGTTCAACGGATGCTACTCCTGAAATTATTCGTAAATATGCTTCTCAATACCCTTCTAAGATTGTGGTTTTGGAACGGAAGAAGAACCTGGGCTTAATTGCAAACTTTATGGATGCTTACAGCCAGGCGAATGGAAAGTATATAGCGATTTGCGAAGGAGATGATTTTTGGTGCTGTCCCTTTAAATTGAAGCGTCAGATTTCATATCTTGAAAAACATGCGGATTGTGCAGTTACTTTTCATCGTGCAGTCATCTACTATGAGCGAACAGGTATTAAAACGTTGTCAAATCCAAAAACGAGAGGGAATTATACCATTGACGATTTTAAGGAGTCAAATTATATCGTGAATGTTTCTGCGGTATACCGGAATAAACCATTTGGAGAGTTACCGGATTGGTTCCGAGAAGTAAGCAGTTATGACTTGCCTTTGCATCTGCTGAATCTAACTTCAGGATATGCCCACTTCTTACACCAGCCCATGGCTGTGTACCGGAATCATGGAAAAAATATATGGGCTGAAAATGATAGATACAAACAACTCCGCTTATCTCTTTTTACACGTTTACCGTTATTGAATGATTGTCGTTGGAGTGAAGATCTGCGTAAGGCGTTTTGTAAAACATCGGAGGATTTTTTTGTGAAACTGCATGCCGTAGCTGAGCAAAGTGGAAATCCTTCCTATATTGAAGATGTCAGTCAGATAAAAGAGAAATATTTCCAGCATTTGCAGCTTCCGGAACGGTTGAATAGTAGTGAGTCAGTTCAACCTGTAAAACACTCTTTGCTGAGTCGGGCCGTTCGTTCAGTGAGTCGGCTGATTCCGATACAAATGTTTAAATCCTACTATTTCTACAAGTAAGTCTTGTGGAAATAGTAGGATTTATTCATTTATTATAGTCTGAGTGTGATACCAATACTTGGCAGGATGGTTCCACCTTCCTGTTTTACCGTTCTCATGATGTAACGTTGTTCGTTTAATGGTGCATTTGGATTCTCTATGACTCCTGTGCTTAGCAATGCATCCGGATTATTGTATTTAAAGTTCAATGCGTTTTGCAAGTCAAGATATACGCCCAGCATCAGTCCTTTTTTCAGGAAAAAGTATTTATCGACACGAAGGTCAACCTGATTAAAAGCCTTGAGTCGTTTCGCATTGTACTGAGCATAGTCCAGAACAGGTCTTTGTGTAGCATCCCAGTTTGCTTTTAGCGAAGATGTTTCCTCATCGAAAGGAGTGTAGGGAGCCCCTCCAACTAATCTATATTTCATAGCCAGTTTCCAGTTGTTTTTAAACTCATAACCACTGGTTAATGTAAACAGATATTTGTTATCCCACGAAGAAGGGATATATGCATCATTGCGAGGAGAGAAGTTCTCACTTCTTACCCAGGTATATGCAGCCATAAGGTTAAGTCCTCCCAGATTGCTGATTCGTGCAAAAACTTCAGCTCCATAGGAGCGTCCCTTTCCATTACTATCCACAGGCTCATTTCCGAAGACACCATAATCATTACCTTTTGAAAACAGAGGAATAGAGTCGATCTGAGAAACCATCAGGTTGCCGTATTTTTTATAGAATCCTTCTACTGAAATCTGAATATTGCTTTTAAGGGCATATTCAAATCCGACATTGATTTGATCATTGTACAGCATTTTCAGATTATCCTTGTTTACAAATTCGTCCTCATTATTCTTGTACCCCATAACAGTGTATGCTGGAGTCTGGTAATATCTTCCGGCATTCGCGTTAAATGTCAGTTTAGGAAGGAAATTGTAAGAAACAGATGCTCTTGGAGAGATGTGTTTATACCATTTACTCATAGAGTCATTGTATGTGTTTGCGTCTGTACGTACACCTAAAGAAAGTTTGATCTTTTCATCCAAAGTGGTGTAACTGCCCGAAATAAAGGCTCCCCATTTGCTGAAGCACATATCAGATTTATATTTGAGGGTTACGGGTAGCCCATTGTCTACTATGTATTGATCCGTTTTGTTATAGTATTCAACAAATTCGTAGTTCAGTCCTTCGTTCAAACGAAACTGGCCAAAGTTAGACGTGTTCTCGAATCTTACCTTGTTTTCAGATTCAATCGACTTGTAATTCAAAAGTAATGGGTTCGTTTTTACGTTGTCTTTATATTTCTGGTTTATGTTATCAAGACTATTGCGACTTACCGAAATCGTTTGTACACGAGTGCCTGCATAGTGTTTATACACAGCACCAAAAGTATATGTGTTTTGTTTGATTATACCCAGAACAGACCATAAATACTTATTTCCATCCGAGAATCCAGTGGTGTCGTTATTTATACTCATATCGTCAATCCCCAGCAACCCGATAAAAGTAAGCTCATTTTTCGGATTGATACGGTATTTTACTTTAAACTGAGAGTCGATAAAGTTAGGCAGGAAAGGAAGACCAATGGCCTTAAACAGCAGTTGTAGATAGGATTGACGTGCCGAGAAAAGATAAGTTACTTTATCTCCAATATGTCCGTCAAGAGAAATACCAACTTCAGAGGATCCCACAATAAGACTCTGATTCTGGCCATTTCTGTCACCATCTTTAAGCGAGAAGTTCATTACGGAGCTTAGTGCATTACCTCTGTTTGCGGGAAAAGCACCCTGATAGAAGTCGATATCCTGAATAAAATCAGAATTAATAATACTTACAGGTCCACCCGAAGCTCCCTGAGTGGCAAAGTGATTGATATTTGGAACCTCAATTCCATCGAGGAAATAGCGATTCTCAGAAGGACCACCCCCGCGAACAATCAGGTCGTTTCTGTAGCCACTCGGATTAGAGGCTACTCCGGGGAAAGACTGTACTACCCTTGAGATATCACGATTAGCACCTGCACTTTGTTCTATTTCCCGGAAACCGATTTTCTTATTTGAAAGAGGAGATTCCGGACTTTTACGGAAAGGAGAGGCTACGACGCTCACTTCTGAGATCTGTCCAATGCTCTCTTCTATTTCAATATCGAGATCTTCACTATGGCTTGTTATCTGAAACTCAGGAGTGACTACCGTTTTATAACCTACGCCCGAAGCCTGAATCCTGTAAATACCAGGTTTCATGTTTTCAATCGTAAATTTCCCCTGATCATCGGTTACCGTACCAATAGTAGTCCCCCAGACCTGAATGGTCAGATAGGAAACAGGTAAACGGTCTTTTTTATTTATAACTGTACCTTTAATCGCAAAGTTAGCTGCATAAGCAGGAATTGTGAGAAGTAAGGTAATAAGAAGTAGTAAATGTTTCATTGTTTTGTGTATGCTGTTATTTTCATTACAAAACAAATTAAAAATACTTATAGTTCTGTTATTATAAGCTCTGAAAGTTTAATATTTGTTTTTGGATGATGCAGGTTTGGTGCTATTTCGCAAAGTGGAATTAACACAAAATCCCGATGATGAAGTAGCGGATGTGGGATTGTCAATGTTTCACTTTCCAAAATCAGGTCATCATAAAGTAGTATATCAATATCTATGATCCGGTCTGAATAAGAACCATTACTCTTTTTAGTACGCCCCAAATGTTTTTCTATGTGTTGCGTCTCGTGTAAAAGATCTTTGGGCTGAAGCAATGTCTCAATGCATAAAACGGCATTGAGGAAGGTATGAGGAGAATCAAACCCCCAGGGTTCTGTTCTGTAAAAAGCGGATTGGGAAATGACTTTCCCAACCCGCTTCTCTATTTCTTCAATTGCCTTATTCAGATTTTGTTCCAGATTTCCAAGGTTTGTTCCCAAGCCTAAAAATACAGGGTATTTCTTCATAAGTTTTTTTTTAGATGATCAACATAGCATCTCCGTAAGCACCAAAGCGATACCCTTCTTCCACTGCTTTTTCATAAGCATCCATGATTAGATCGTATCCTCCAAACGCAGCAGTCATCATCAGTAATGTTGAGTACGGTAAATGGAAGTTAGTAATCATAGAATCCGCCACAGTGAAATCATAAGGAGGGAAAATAAATTTGTTTGTCCATCCTTCATAGGCTTTGATACGGCCTTCTGTGGTTACAGAAGTTTCAAGTGCACGCATTACCGTTGTGCCAATAGCACAAACACGATGGTTGTTATCTTTGGTATGATCTACCTGAGCAACAATTTCATTGTTTACGGTCATTTGCTCAGAGTCCATTTTGTGTTTTGTCAGATCTTCAACATCAATTTCGCGGTATGCGCCTAATCCCGAATGCAGAGTTACAAAGCCTTTTTCAATGCCTTTAATCTCCATTCGCTTCAGAAGCTCACGGCTGAAGTGAAGTCCGGCTGCCGGAGCAACAACAGCACCTTCATTTTTAGCGAAGATTGTCTGATAGCGTTCTGCATCATCTTCGCTAACCTCGCGGTCGATATATTTAGGAATCGGAGTTTCTCCTAATTCAAACAAAGCTTTTTTAAATTCTTCGTGACTACCATCGTATAAGAAACGAAGTGTACGTCCTCTTGAAGTAGTATTATCAATTACTTCGGCAACCATAGAGTCGTCTTCGCCGAAGTAAAGTTTGTTCCCAATACGGATTTTTCTGGCTGGATCTACAAGAACATCCCAAAGACGGTTCTCTTCGTTCAGTTCTCTAAGAAGGAATACTTCAATTTTAGCTCCTGTTTTCTCTTTATTTCCATAAAGACGGGCAGGAAATACTTGCGTATCATTGAAGATAAAAAGGTCTTTATCGTCAAAGTAGCTAAGTACATCTTTGAAGAGTTTATGTTCAATCTCTCCGGTAGCACGGTGTACGACCATCAATTTTGATTCGTCTCTGTTTCCTGCTGGTTCCAGAGCTACCAACTCTTGCGGTAATTTGAATTTAAATTGAGATAATTTCATATTCCTGTTTTATTCTTTATTGTTTTCTTCTTTGTGACTAAAGATCTCGTCAATTTGCTCTACATCTAAGCAGTCTGCTAAGGTGATATCGCCAATACGTGTACGGATAAGTCCGATAAGATGGCCTCCACTTCCTAATGCTTCACCGATATCGCGTGCAAGGGCACGAATGTAAGTTCCTTTGCTGCATACAACACGAACCTGTATGACAGGTAGCTGAGAATCAAGAAGCTCGATATCATCAATAACAAGAATCTTTGGCTTAAGTTCAACCTCTTCCCCCTTACGTGCAAGGGCATATGCTCTTTCCCCATTTACCTTGCAAGCAGAGTATGATGGGGGTACTTGTTCAATGCGTCCGATGAATTTTTTCAGCGTTTCTTCAACAAGCTCTTTTGTGATATGTTCCGTTGGATATGTCTGATCAACTTCTGTTTCCAGGTCAAATGATGGAGTAGTTGCACCTAATTGAATCGTTGCAATATACTCTTTCGTCTGGTACTGGAATGTTTCGATCAGCTTTGTTGACTTTCCGGTGCAAATGATCATTACTCCCGTAGCCAGAGGATCCAATGTGCCGGCATGTCCGACTTTTATTTTCTTGATCTGCATTTCTTTCGAGATGCGTGAGCGTATTTTCTTTACCAGTGCAAACGAAGTCCAGTTAAGTGGCTTGTTAAAGTAAAGTATTCTTCCTTCAGTAAAACTCATTAAATTATTTCTAAATTATATCCCATCATTAATAACGCAAGCAGAAATACACCTACCACGATACGGTAGATTCCGAATGCTTTAAAGCCATATCGGGTGACGTACCCGATGAAAAATCTGATAGCCAGCAGAGCTACAATAAATGCTACAACGTTTCCCAGAATCAGAATTCCTATATTTTCGATCAGAATCTGAGTCTGTGTAGGATCCAGAAGAAGCTTCAGTAACTTGTAGGCTGTTGCGGCAAACATGGTTGGAACAGCCAGAAAGAAAGAGAACTCCGCCGCATTTTTGCGGTCAAGTTTCTGAATCATCCCTCCAACAATTGTAGCCATGGAGCGTGATACTCCCGGAATCATTGCAATACACTGAAAGAAGCCGATAGAAATGGCTCTTTTCGTGGTCATTGACTGATCTGGGTCCACCTTATTAAACCATTTATCCACATACAACATCACGACTCCTCCTATAACCAATGTTGATGCTACAACATAGATATTTTCAAGGAACGAATCGATCAGATCTCCAAAAATAAATCCGATAAACGCTGCAGGTAAAAATGCGATAAAGAGTTTCCAGTAAAAATCATATTTATAAAGAAATCGCGAGATGATTATTTTGTATCTCTCGCCACCTGATTTCCCATCTAAAAGCTTTTTATCCATGATTTTGCACGGATTAAGCTGGAAAAATCGCTGCCAATATAGTACCACCACAGAAAGAATTGCTCCAAACTGAATGATGACTGTGAAAGCTTTTACAAAGTCAGTGCTTGGTATACCCAAGAACTTCTGAGCAATAATCATGTGCCCGGTTGATGAGACTGGTAAAAATTCAGTTAACCCTTCAACAATTGCTAATATAATGGTCTGTAATATGTTCATAGTCTTCTGTTGTCGTTACTGATTTATTTTTTGTCTTTCGATTTATACAAAATCGATACAATCATCATTACAAATCCTGTAAAGCATACAAACGGAGCTATAACGATACGGCGGGTGCTAAAAATATCTGGCTCAAAAGCAGTATCGGTAGATCCAGGTCCGGTCATTAAGACAAATCCGAGAATAATCAGTGCAACAGAAATAGCAATCAGTATATAATTGCTCTTCCCAAAGGGAAATTGTGTATTTTCCATAATGCGTTTATTTGGTTTAAGAGTTTAATTAGTTATACCAAAAATAACTGGCTGTACTTCATTTTGATGTATCTGTTCACTGCGAAGTAGGCAGAAATACCTGTTAGCAAGATGCCTGCAATAAATACAGCCACACCTGTGAAAATCAAGACCTTGAAGTCAAGCAGAGAGATAATTCCATCTACTTCTTTGTTTGCTGTATATAAAAGAAGTGCGAGCATCGCGTTTGCAAGGATAGCGGCGATGATGCCAGCTCCGATGTTGCTCCAGATAAAGGGAGAACGAATGAAACTGTCTTTTGCCCCGACTAACTTCATTGTGTAGATAATAAAGCGTTTAGAGTAAACCGTGAGTCGGATTGTATTGCTGATCAGTGCAAATGATATAATCATAAGAACAGTTGCCAGAACGATTAATATAATACTGATCCGCTGTACATTATCGTTTACCGCTTGTATTAAATCTTTCCGGTACAACACATCGCGGATATCAGAATTTTTTCTGAGTTTCTTCTCAATCATCGCAATACTGTCGTTGTTGGCATAGTCTGATTTTAATTTTACTTCAATCGAGGCAAGTAAAGGATTAAATCCTAAAAAAGCTTCCGGATCTTCTCCTAATTCTTCTTTAAGCTCTTCCAATGCTTGTGCTTTAGAAATATGATTTATTTCTTTGACATACGGTGCCTTTGAAAGCAAAGCAGACATTTTTTTGATTTCGGCTTCTTTCACATTGTCACTCAATATGATTGAAAAGCCGATATTTTCTTTGACATATGATGATAAATCTCTTGTTGCGAGTATAAGAAGGGTAGTCAAACCCAACAGGAATAGAACTAGCGAGGTGCTGATAGTAGAGGTCAGCTTCGCATTGAAAAATGAAGCAGTTGATTTTGTTTTTTTGCGGCTCATTTTGATCGTTCGTTTTATTAAAGACTGTTTACACCTAAGTTGGGAGCAAAAATATAAATATTTTTTCGAAGCCTCGCAACTTTTGGTTGCATTTTCGATTTAAATTCTGTTTTAAAGCTGTTCAAGCCTTTTTTTAGACGTATTCGAGATCTGTTTCTTTTTTTTTGTCCGTACAAGAGGGGGGATTATAAACAAAGCCTGTAACATGCTTCAAGCAGTACAGGCTTTGCTCATAACCATGAAATGAGTTATTTATGCTTCTGGTTTTTGTAGTAAACCTCTTTTTTAATTGTGTCGATATACTGATCTAATTGATCATTTTCCTCATTGGTTAAAACCCAAAGGTCAATCGGGTCCCGGACTCCATCATACGAAGGTTGAATATAGTCTCTCTTTCGTACTTCATATCCGTTACGACAATAGTAGTTTATTCTGCGGGTAGCCATCTCCTCAGTCGCAGGTTCAGCTTCAAGGATACGAAGCCCTTTCAGATTCTGAGCGATCCAGTTTAAGACCTGTTCTCCGATTTTCTGATTTCGCATTTCCTGGTATACTGCCAGATGTTCGAGGTAGTAAAAATCTTCGAAGTTCCAGTAAACACATAATCCGGCAAGTTCATCTCCTGATTTGACAGCATTAAAACTCATACGTTTCTCTGATTGAATCAGTTGGGCTAAATCCTCAACCCTCCGGCGCTCCTCTGCCGGAAAGGCTTCGGTATAAAGCTTCATTAGTTGCTCAAATTCCGGGATGTCAGGATGTTTGATTTCTTGAAGTTTCATCATTGTATACTATCTTTTAATTTATTGTCTGTGTTTGTTTCTTGCGGTTATTTGCTACAATCACGAGCGTAACAGCAAGTAAAATAATCAATATGCCTGCACTTTGGGCAAATCCCATCTGCTCATTTAAGACAAGTACCCCCATAATCACAGCGGTCACAGGTTCCATACACCCAAGAACAGCCGTTTTTGTTGATCCAATATGCTGGATGCTCAATATAAGGGTAAAGTCTGAAACAAGTGTAGGAATGATCGCTAAGAGAAACAGGTTGATTCCAACTTCCATGTTTGTGATCGGAGCTAAGCCTTCTCCAGTTATGAATAGGTTTGCGATAAACACCAGTGTTGATGCAAGTAGCACATAGAATGTCATTTTTAGTCCATCCATCCGGGCAACAATTGACTTATTTATCCCCACAATGTAGAGTGCATAAGTGACCACGGTCGAGAGAACAAAGGCAAAGCCCTTCATGTGTATTGTTTCTCCCGAATTACCGTTTGAAAGTAACCAGACTCCCGAAAGAGCAAGTAAAGATGCCCCCATCACAGTCCTCGAAACTTTCTCGCGAAAAAAAAGGATCATTATAGCAGATACAACCACCGGATAAAGGAAATGTATCGTGGTAGCCACACCGCTTGGCATATACAAGTACGAACTTGTAAGAAAGAGTGCTGTAAATGCATAGAATATACCAAGAAAGAAGAGTGTAATGGCTTCTTTCAGCGTAATTTGCAAATTCTCTTTCCGGAATAACAGGTATGCTCCAATGGCAAGTGTCGATATACCAAAACGGTATAGCATAACAGATTCGATGCCAACTCCAGCTTGTAGAGCAGGAAGAGCGAAAAGAGGGATAAGTCCGAATGTTGAAGAAGATACAATGCCATAAATGTACCCTCTGAGCTGATTTTTTACCAATGTCATAACTGGGTTCTAACTATTTTTTTTGAAGATACAAATTTCGGACTATTCACTGAGATATATCTCTTCCTTCGTGAATTTATTACTACCCTAAGTCATTCCGAACCCATAAAAGCCCCATTCTTCTTCTTTTTTAAGATTTTATTAATAGTAAAGTGCAGCTTTGTTTTCTGTTTGCAATGGAATTAGCCTAAACGTCTTCGAAACCCCAAACATAACATTGTGATTCATTATTTTTGTAGTCAAATGATTCGTGTGCGTACGGTAATACTCCATGTAGTATCCAACCCGTAGCGCTATTTTCCCCACAGGGATATCCATGCTTAGGAGAGAATTAAAAGCCTGCTGGTTATTAAACGATCCAAACTTCACGATGCCATCTTTATTGTCCAATCCGAAAATTTCATAATATGATTGTCCGAACTGAGGAGAGAAAAAGACTCCTGCAAAAGGAGTTCCTACATGAAGTCGCATATATAAGGGATAATCCCGTATTTTTAATTCATATGAAGCCATCAGATTTGCTTTTAAATTTAGCATAGCTTTGGCTGTAGCCGGATTGTTCCCATTTCTCAGGTTGTACACAAAACCTATTTTAGCCTCTCCCGAAGCTCCTGCAAATAAGTTAAAGTTTCCACACTCCCATAGGTTGTACAGAATGCCACCGTCATACCCGATAAACCCGGATATCGTTGTGTTGTTCTGAGCCGGATTCTTTGTCGATCCAAAGTTAAGTTTGAAAAATTGCTGAAATACCCAGTTTTCACCCCAATCCGGCAGGTTTACACCTCTTTCGTGGATTACTTGGATGTTTGTTCCTTTGTAGTGTAAGGGGGATAGGTATGTATCATAGATTTGAGTGGTACCAGCTCCGACAGACGTAGATGAAAACATCGATTTTACGGGCTCACTCTGCCCAAATAAAGCACAAGAGCTGATCCATGTGAATGCAGTCAGTAGTATTTGTTTAAATCTCATACGTTTCTTGTTTATTAGTACCATCTTGGAGGGTAAAATGCATCTTCAATGTGTTCGATCTCTGTGCTGATACCATCATGAATCACAGATATAATGTCAAACCGCACAGAGAAAGGAATATTGAAGGTGCGAATATAGCAGTCTGTTGCAGCTACTATGTTCCGTATTTTCTGGTCGTTTATGGCATCAGTCGGATGCGCATAATCTTTATTCCTTCTGGTCTTTACTTCTATAATAATAAGTTCATCGTCCTTTCTGGCTACAATATCCAACTCATATCTTCCGGATTTCCAGTTGTAGTGACGAATAATGTACCCATTACTGATCAGATAATTGATCGCTTTTTGTTCTCCCTCTTTTCCAAGGTCGTTATGTTGAGCCATAGTATTTCGTTGTTTGATTTAAGGATGTTCAAGAATATGTTTTTTTCCAGCTTCGATCAACGGATCAATGTTTTTGGCAATACTTTCGGAATTGAATGAGACTGATATGTCTGGATCAATGCCGAATTCTGTATCCTCCTTATTTTCGTTCAGAATCGGAGAAGCCGAAAAACGAAGAGACCATCCGATCGGAAGCTCCGATGAAAACGGAAGTCCGCTTCCGCCACCGGTTCGGTCACCGATAATGGTCACATTCGGCAGCTGGCGCATAATCATCACAAAGTAATTGGCTGCACTGTAGCAATGCCGATTAGTTAATACCACAACCGGATATTCCCATCGCCATCCATCATATGCCGTCAGACTAATAGGTCTTGGCTCTGAAAAGTCATTATGTCCCGGGCCTGTCTTGTGTTTGATATAACCTACGGTGCGGTTTTCCTTTGTGAATCTGGCTGCTATCAGATCCGCATTTGTAATACTACCACCGCCATTGTCACGAATATCCAGGATAATACCTTTGTATCCTTTGAATTTCTCGAACGCAGCTGAAATGTTTGCATTTGACACAGAGGACCCGAAGCTGCCATAGTAAATGTATCCCACACTGTCGCTTAGTGTTTGTAGTTTAAACCCTCCCGCCATCTGGTAGTTGTTTTTCAGATAGTATTCCTGCACACTCGGATAAAAGTTTCGGGGATAGTCCTCAAACCATTTCCAGTATCTGGCAATGTCAAAGGTCGAATAGAGGTTTACATGCCCGTCTTTTAACTCTGCAAGCATGTCTGCGAAAACATAAAACAGATCGTGGCTGGTTTGGCAAGAGTCTACCTTAGGGGCATATTTTGCTTTTACTGCATTCCAGTCGATGTTTTTATAGGCAAAAAAACAATATCTCTCATTGATCGTATTCCATAATACTTCAAAATTATCCTTCTTTGAACGTGGATTAAAATCCTCCTGACATCCTGTGAATAGGGTGAAGAGTGTAAATAGAAGAATGATATATTTGTGTGAATAGGATCCTGATTTTCTCATTGTGCTTTATTAAGTATGATATTTGCAAAAATATTAAAGATTTGATGGGGAGCTAATTATTTAGAGCTCTATTTGCTTTTTGGCTTAAAAAAAGTATACCTCCTCTCGGTTAGAATGGTTGAGTACTCGAAATAGTTCATCATAGCGCTCTGATGTCTATCCCCTCTGCTTTTTTTTGTAGGATCATTTCATGATATTGTACTTTTGCTATCTTTGTGATTGATTCAAAATAAATTGAGACACATAAATTATGGAAACGAATTATTTCGAACTTGAGGAGAAGATCATTAAAATGTTGAAGACAGTATATGATCCCGAGATTCCAGTTGATATATATGAGTTAGGTCTGATCTATAAAGTAGATGTAGACGACGATAAAAATGTCACTATCGATATGACCCTGACAGCTCCAAATTGCCCCGCTGCAGATTTTATTCTTGAAGATGTCAGAATGAAGGTAGAGAGCATTGAGGAAGTTAAGAGTGTTGATATTCGTCTGGTGTTTGAGCCAGAGTGGGATAAAGACATGATGAGCGAAGAAGCAAAGCTTGAATTAGGGTTTTTATAATCATGAGCGGTCGAAAGAATATCTATTTTGCGTCTGATACTCATTTTGGGGCAAAATATTTCAAAGATCCCATCGAGAAAGAGCGTTGCTTTGTTCGCTGGCTTGATTCGATCAAGCCCGATTGTGCCAAATTGTATCTGCTCGGTGATATGATTGATTTTTGGTATGAATTTAAAACAGTAGTACCAAAAGGTTATTCGCGCTTTTTTGGAAAGATTGCCGAGTTTTCAGACAGTGGTATCGAAGTGCACTGGTTTATCGGAAATCATGACATCTGGATATTCGATTATATCTCCCGTGAAACAGGAGCGATTATTCATCATCAGCCGATGATTGCAGACGAGAACGGCAAAAAGTTTTTTCTTGCTCATGGCGATGGCTTGGGTGATGAATCTCTCGCTTTTCGCTTTCTACGTTCGATATTTCACAATAAGGTGTTGCAAAAAATGTTTACCTGGATTCATCCCCGGTGGACCATTGCTTTTGGATTAAACTGGTCCAGTCATAATCGAACTACCGCCAAATGCGAGGAGTATCTTGGGGAATCGAAAGAGCACCTGGTGATCTATGCAAAGAAATATCTCGAGTCTCATTTTGTAGACTATTTTGTGTTTGGACATCGTCACATTATGCTTGATTTGATGCTGCCCAAACGTTCACGAATTCTGATCTTAGGAGACTGGATTTATCATAATTCATATGCTGTATTTGATGGCGAAAATATCTGGTTAGACCAGTTTGAATAGTAGTAAAAGGCTTATTTACCTCAAAAGGTTAATAAGCCTTTTCTTGTTTTTGGATGTTAATACCCTGTTTTCAGTAGTTAATGTCATATTAATACACCTGTTTTTGGTGTATCAACGCTTTTTTAAGAAAGATTTAATTTCGGTGCTAAAATGAGCTTGATTCGATTATTATTCTATCATTTTGATAGTCGTTAATGTTAAATTAATACGTAATTAGGCGGGTTTTGCTTCTTGTTTGCTATAATTAGGTCTGTTTTGCTTTCTATTTAGTATTAGTGATAAAATTAACTATATAAGTGTATTTAATTCGTTTGACGTTGCTCCGAAAAGCCTATTGAATAAGGCTTTTGTGCAGTTTCCGGGTGTGATTTTTATTTATATATGTGAAAATGTCGCTTGCTTTTTTTGAGAAAACAAACTGTTTGATATTTGCATATTCTAAAGTCGCTTGCTATATTTGCATCACTATCGTTTAACAGCTACATAATGTTAGGCGAAATAAGATTAAAGTTCTTTTTATTTATAAATAACAACGGTTTTAATATCACTAAATTTTAAATTTATGATGACAAACAATCAAAAGTTAATCAGCTGGGTTAACGAATGGGCTGAAATCATGCAGCCAGATAGCGTATACTGGTGTGATGGTTCGGAAGAGGAAAGCACTCGTCTTCTTGACGAAATGGTAGCGAAAGGTGTTGCAGTTAAACTTAACGAAGAAAAACGTCCTGGATCTTACTACTTCCAGTCAGACCCAAGTGATGTTGCTCGCGTTGAAAACAGAACATATATTTGTACTGAAACAGCTGAACAAGCTGGTCCTACAAACAACTGGGCAGATCCTAAAGAAATGCGCGAAACTATGTTGGAGCTTTACAAAGGATGTATGAAAGGTCGTACTATGTACGTTATTCCTTTCTCAATGGGTCCTCTTGGTTCAAACATTGCTCACATCGGTGTTGAAATCACTGACTCTGCATATGTTGTTGCTTCTATGCGTATCATGACTCGTATGGGTAAAGCAGTTCTTGACGTACTTGGTGAAAACGGGGAATTCGTTCCATGTGTTCACTCTGTAGGTGCTCCACTTGAGCCAGGTCAGGAAGATGTGAAATGGCCTTGTGCTCCAATCGAGAAAAAATATATCACTCACTTCCCTATTACTAAAGAGATCTGGTCATTCGGTTCAGGTTATGGTGGAAATGCATTGCTAGGTAAAAAATGTTTTGCTCTTCGTATTGCTTCTGCAATGGCGAAAGAACAAGGATGGTTGGCTGAGCACATGTTGATCTTAGGTATCACTAACCCTAAAGGTGAGAAAAAATATGTTGCTGCTGCATTCCCAAGTGCATGTGGTAAAACAAACTTGGCAATGTTGATCCCAACTATTCCAGGTTACAAAGTTGAAACTGTAGGTGATGATATCGCTTGGATGAAATTCGGTGCTGATGGTCGTCTTTACGCTATCAACCCTGAAGCTGGTTTCTTCGGTGTTGCTCCTTTCACTTCAATGGATACAAACCCGAATGCAATGTTGTCTTGCCGTGCAAACACATTGTTTACAAACGTAGGTTTGACTCCTGATGGTGATATCTGGTGGGAAGGTATTGGACACGATTGTCCAGCTGGAACAATTGACTGGAAAGGTCGCGTTTACGATCCAGCATCAGGCGAGCCTGTAGCTCACCCAAATGCACGTTTCGCAGCTCCTGCTAGCCAATGTCCATGTGTTGACGAGCAGTGGGAAAATCCTGCAGGTGTGCCAATCTCAGCAGTATTGTTCGGTGGTCGTCGTCCTTCTACTGTGCCTTTGGTACACGAAGCTGCAAGCTGGAACCACGGTGTATTCATGGGATCTATCGTAGGTTCTGAGGTTACTGCTGCTGCTATCGGTTTGAAAGCTGGTGTACGTCGTGATCCATTCGCAATGTTACCATTCTGTGGTTACAACATGGGTGACTACTTCAATCACTGGGTAGAAATCGGTAAAAACGCTCCAAACCAAGATCTTCTTCCGAAATTCTTCTTCGTGAACTGGTTCCGTAAAGAAGACGGTAAATTCTTGTGGCCAGGTTACGGTGAAAACAGCCGTGTACTTGCTTACATCATCGACCGTTGCGAAGGAATTGGTGAAACAGTTGAAACTCCAATCGGAAAAGTTCCTGCTAAAGGTGCTCTTAACATTGACGGTCTTGATATGACAGACGCTCAATGGAATGCTGCAACTGCAGTAAATAAAGAAGAGTGGGCTCACGAGATTTCATTGATCGATGAGCACTACGCAAACTTTGGTTCACACCTTCCAGCAGAACTTGCTGAAGAGTTGAAAGGTTTGAAAGCTCGTTTCGAAGCTTAATCAGAACATTCTATATATAGAAGGAGTAACTCTCAGGAGTTACTCCTTCTTTTTTTGTCATAGATGTACGTACAGGAGTTTTTAATTTTCATTCGTCACCATTCGTCACGCCTGTATTGTCCCGTTTGTAACTAACTGATATATATATTTTTATATGCATTTTTTAGTGTGATAAATGGTGTGACAAATGGTGTGACAAATCAATCAATTCGTCACACATGTAATCTATTTATATAATTAAATACATTTTGCCATATTGTTCTTTAAATCTTACTTTTATCGTCAAATTGTCATTTTTCTAATCGCTCAGAATTGGTTAGATACTCTTTTTGCCCGCTTAAATACTTATATCTTCTCTATTTTGGCTTATTATATAATTGATTAGCAATGCTTTATGTTTGGTTGTGTTTGATCCAATGGATATATTGCTAAATACGAACTATGTTGCCTGTTTATACGTTTCATTCCGGATTTTCATTAGTATCAATGTGGACGTTTATACGTTCGAAAATATATTTTCATTCGTATGAACATTTATGTTCATACGAATGAACGGTTGCATTTGAACGTATGTACTTTCAGGACTTTCCCAGAATATTTTAATATGTATCTTTAAGGTGTTAGGTTGATAATTTCTGGCGTACTTTTTCAGGTGTCCGAAAGATAGAAAAAGAGGCTTTTTTCTGTCTTTTTGGAGTTATGAACAAATTGTTGATAATGCAATATGTTGTATATTAATAGTATGAGCCTATCTGGAAATTGGTTATGAACAAATTGTTAATAACGTGAACCTTTTACAAAGAGCCCATTTATCACCTAAGGTCTAATATTTTTACTTTATATTTGTACTGGTTTGATGGAAAAATGACTCTGTTACAACTATCGTTTACGACCACAAATTACTATTATACAAAGATGAGAAATAGAAAACTTGAGATCTGTGTCTACTCTTATGAGAGTGCTATGAATGCTCAGCAAGCAGGAGCAGACAGAGTAGAGCTTTGTGCTGGTTTACCTGAAGGTGGAACAACTCCTTCTTATGGTATGATCCGTAAAGTTTGTAAAGACCTCTTGATTCCGGTGCATGTGATTATTCGTCCGAGAGGAGGAGACTTTTGTTATAGTGCCGACGAATTAGAGATAATGTGTGAGGATATCGCTATAGCTCGTGAGCTTGGAGCTGCAGGAGTCGTTATAGGAGTACTTGATCAGCATGGAAACGTAGATAAAGTAGCGATGAAGAAACTTATGGAGGCTTCAGAAGGTCTATCAGTGACTTTCCATCGCGCTTTTGATATGTGTGTAGATGCCTTTGAGGCGCTGGAGGATATTATTGCTTTGGGCTGTCAACGTATTCTTACGTCGGGGCAGGAAAATAATGCAAGTCTCGGAGGAATGCTTCTGAGAGATCTTGTAAAACGAGCTGGAGAGCGTATTATTATTATGCCAGGCTGTGGAATTAATCCGGGAAATATCACCCAAATTGCTGAGGATACAAATGCTTCAGAGTTTCATTTCTCGGCAAGAATGACGAAAGAAAGTCCGATGGTATATAGAAACCCGAATGTTTCTATGGGAGGCACAGTGGTGGTAGATGAGTATAAACAGGATTTTGCATCTCAGGAATTGATCGTAAAAGTGAAAACGATATTATCCGAATTATAATTGTAGAGGAATCTACATATTCAAAAGACAGTGTCCAGTATTTTGTGTAAATGAAAAATAGCAGGGTTCAGATTTAAGCCATTAGATCTGGACCCTTTTACCAAAGATACAGATAAATTGATTCATAATCAATCCCCAATCTCTAACAGGCATGGTCCACTTCC
>JBOFXU010000162.1:0-10784 GCA_051654305.1 Bacteroidales bacterium
ATCGCTCTTTTGAATGACACTTCGTTTTAATATTAAAAAAAATAGTCTGCTAATTAGGGTATTAAACAGGCAACATCCATTTTTTATTGATAAAATAAATCGAAAAATTAAACAGAAATCAAAGAAATTATACCTTTGCTAAAATTTACAGAATAGAGACACAATAAAACACATTTCAAACTGGTATAGATGTAATAAAATGATTAGATTTAGACAAACAGGAATCAGACTACAAAATCACTCCTAATATTTGTTTTAAAAAGAATAACTCTATGAATAAAAATATTGAGAAACAAAATGTATTAGATAATCGTTATCTAAGAATGGCGCGCATCTGGTCCGAAAACTCCTATTGCCAGAGACGGAAGGTAGGCGCACTGATTGTGAAGGATAAAATGATTATCTCTGACGGATACAACGGAACTCCTTGTGGATTTGATAATATCTGTGAGGATGATACTACGGGGAAAACATTTCCATTCGTTTTACATGCTGAAGCTAATGCTATTACAAAAATTGCAAGAAGCAATAACAGCAGCCAGGGAGCTACGCTTTATGTCACCGCGGCTCCTTGTATCGAATGTGCCAAATTAATCATTCAGGCTGGAATCATTAGAGTTGTTTATGGTGAAGAGTACAGACTTACCGACGGCATAGATTTATTAAAGCAAGCCGGGGTGGAAGTTCTTTGTATGGAAATTGATTAGATTATTAATATATGAACAAAAAAATTTACTTTCTATTGCCTCTTTTTCTTGCAATAGCGGTGATTATCGGTATCTATATCGGCAATAAATTCAACTTTATTTCCAATGAAAGTCAGGTACAACTTGGAGGTAGCTCCAAAATGTCTGCCCTGATTGATATCATTGAGAATAAATATGTGGAAGAGGTTTCTGTTGACACGCTGGTGGAAGAGGCTATTCCGAAAATTATTGCGGGCTTGGATCCTCACTCGGTGTACATCCCGGCGAAAGAATTTGAAGCGGCCAACGAAGATCTTGAGGGTAGTTTCTCGGGGATTGGTGTGCAATTCAGCATCATGAATGACACAGTCATGATTGTAGATGTGGTGAGCAGCGGACCTGCAGAAAAGGTAGGATTGATAGCCGGCGACAGAATCGTAAATATCAATGATACTGCTTTTGTAGGAAGCAAAGTGACCAATGAGAGTGTCTACAAAAAACTTCGCGGAACAAAAGGTTCAAAAGTTAAGCTAAGTATCAAACGTTCTACGTCTAAGGCGCTTCTTGATTTTAACATCGTACGTGGAGATATTCCTGTAAACAGCATTGATATTACTTATCAACCGGCTCCGGGTGTAGGTATGATCAAAGTGAATAAGTTCGGGGCAAACACGTATGCGGAGTTTATAAACTCACTGGCAAAACTTAAGAAAGCAAAAGTAAATGGTATTATTATCGATTTACGAGGCAACTCAGGCGGATATATGGAGGCAGCGATCAATATGATTAACGAATTTCTGCCGAAAGACCAACTGATTGTCTATACCGAAGGGAAATCTTCGCCAAGAAGTGAAGCCCGCTCAAACGGTTCGGGTAGTTTCAAAGAAACCCCTATCGTTGTGTTAATTGATGAGTGGTCTGCCTCAGCCAGTGAAATCTTTGCCGGAGCAATCCAGGACAACGACCGTGGTACAATTATCGGACGACGCTCGTACGGAAAAGGACTGGTTCAGCAGCAAATTCCGTTCTACGACGGCTCTGCGATTCGATTAACAATAGCGAGATACCACGTTCCTTCGGGACGTTGCATTCAGAAAGAATATAAACTTGGGGAAAACGAAAACTATCAGGCGGACATTCTTAATCGTTTCATGCACGGTGAATTTGACTCAAAAGATAGTATTAAACAAAACGAAAAACTGAGATACGAAACCATTGGTGGACGTACAGTGTATGGAGGTGGTGGGATTATGCCTGACATCTTTATTCCACGCGACACCACCGGAATGAACTCATACTTCAATACCGTAGTCAACCGCGGAATTATTTATCAGTTTGCTTTTGCTTATGCGGATAAATACCGCGATGAATTGAAGCAGTATAAGGATTTCAGAGCAATATTGTCGCATCTGGAGAATTCGACCATACTCCCTGAATTTGTGGAATATGCTGCTAAGAAAGGAGTCAGACGCCGTCCATTCCTCATTGAGGAGGCCGAAAGCCTTTTATTAAATCAGGTTTACTCTTATACCGCCCGAAATATTCTGGGAGAAAATGCTTTCTATCCAATATTTTTCAAAGATGATAAGGCAATCGCCAAAGCGGTTGAACTCATCAGCTCAGGAAAAACAATTCCAGTGGTTGAGGATGTGGTGCTCGAAGAACAACCGGTGCACGACTAATGCCACAAATGCCTGAAAAAATATGGATTTTAGCTACCAAATTGTTATTTTTGTAGCGAATATAAATCTCTTGAGTTTATGAAAAATTTAGAACATCTTGTAGCGGAGAAACTATTAAAAGTAAAAGCTGTTAAACTTCAGCCTGCAAATCCATTTACTTGGGCTTCGGGATGGAAGTCACCAATTTATTGCGACAACCGCAAAACTTTATCTTATCCAGCTGTTCGTAACTTTATCAAAATCGAACTTGCTCGTACAGTGTTGGAGCAGTTCCCTGAAGTGGAAGCTGTTGCAGGTGTTGCAACCGGAGCAATCGCACAAGGTGCTTTAGTAGCTGATCAGATGGGATTACCATTCGTATATGTACGTTCGGCACCGAAAGATCATGGATTAGAGAACCTGATTGAAGGGGATCTTCGTCCGGGTCAGAAAGTAGTTGTTATCGAAGACTTGATTTCAACAGGTGGAAGCAGCTTGAAAGCGGTGGAAGCTCTTCGCAAAAACGGTTGTGAAGTGGTAGGTATGGTTGCTATCTTTACTTACGATTTTGCTGTAGCAAACCAACGATTCAAAGATGCAAATGTTCGTCTATTGACTCTAAGCAACTACAATGCTGTAGTAGAAGAGGCTTTGAACATTTCTTATATTGCTGAAAGCGAAGTTGAAACTCTGAAAGAGTGGCGTCGTGATCCAGCAAAATGGGGAGTTGGCAAATAATATAATTTGAAATCACAAAATAAAGGGACTCACTTTTTTTTAAAGTCTTCATCTGACTGAAAATTGTGAGTCTCTTTTGTCTTAAATAGTATCAGTATAATGGAAACTTATGTTAGCGAAGTAAAAACAATATACGCTTCGAGCGAAGCGATTTTCAATAAATTATCCGATTTATCCAACCTGGAGAAGGTGAAAGACCGTATTCCTCAGGACAAAATTCAGGACCTGGAGTTTGACAGAGATTCATGCAGCTTTTCTGTATCTCCGGTAGGAAAGGTGAGCATCAGCATTGTGGAGCGCGAAGAGTTCAAAACGATTAAATTCGGGTCGACACAATCGCCTATGTCATTCAACCTATGGATTCAGCTGATAGAGGTAAACAGTGCAGACACTCGTTTGCGTGTTACCCTGAAAGCGGATATTCCTTTTCTGATTAAGCCAATGGTTGGAGGAAAATTAAAAGAAGGAATCAACCGTATCGCAGATGCGCTGGCGATGCTTCCTTACTAATAGAAAAATAAGATATTCACCTTTTCTTAATACTGTTTAGCGGATGGCACAGAAACTCTGGCAAAAAAATGTTGATGTTAATAAAGATATTGAACGATTCACGGTTGGACGTGACCGCGAAATGGATCTTTATTTGGCCAAATTTGATGTTTTGGGATCAATGGCTCACGTAAAAATGTTGGAATCAATTGATCTGATCGACAAAAATGATCTACCCGTTTTGATTAGTGCTCTTAAAGAGATTTATATTCAGGCCGAATCGGGTGATTTTATTATTGAAGATGGAATCGAAGATGTTCACTCTCAGGTGGAGCTGTTGCTAACACGGAAATTAGGTGATCTTGGCAAGAAAATTCACAGTGGTCGATCGAGAAATGATCAGGTATTGCTGGATCTAAAACTATATACGCGATCTGAAATCAAGGATGTTGCCATCAAAACTTCTCAGCTTTTCGACACGCTGATTACGCAAAGCGAAAAGCACAAGGATATTTTAATGCCCGGATATACGCACTTGCAGATTGCAATGCCTTCGTCTTTCGGCCTTTGGTTTGGAGCGTATGCTGAATCTTTGGTGGATGATATTCAACTTCTACAGGCTGCATACCGAATTTGCAATAAGAATCCGCTGGGCTCTGCCGCTGGCTATGGATCGTCGTTCCCGCTGAACAGATCGATGACGACTGAACTTTTAGGTTTTGAATCTATGAATTACAATGTAATTTATGCTCAGATGGGCAGGGGGAAGATGGAAAAATCTGTGGCTTTTGCGATTGCTTCAATTGCCGGCACACTTTCGAAACTTGCCTTTGACGCTTGTATGTTCAACAGTCAGAACTTCGGATTTATTAAACTTCCGGACGAATACACAACCGGTTCGAGCATTATGCCTCACAAAAAGAATCCGGACGTGTTTGAGCTGACCAGAGCGAAATGCAATAAACTCCAGTCACTGCCTCAACAGATTATGATGATCACAAATAATCTGCCATCGGGCTACTTCAGAGATATGCAGATTATCAAAGAGATTTTCCTGCCTGCATTCGATGAATTAAAAGACTGCCTGATGATGGTGAACGATATGATGTCGCTGGTGAAGGTGAACAAGGAGATCCTTAACGATGATAAATATCTGCTGATATTCAGTGTTGAGGAGGTAAACCGCCTGGCTGCTGAGGGGATGCCTTTCAGAGATGCTTACCGAAAAGTGGGTATGGAAATCGAAGAGGGTAAATTCGAACATAACAAAGAGATCAACCACACACACGAGGGAAGTATTGGAAACCTTTGTAACAATGCTATTCGTATGATGTTTGAGAAAGTTTATTCGGAATTTAATTTTGAAAAAGCGACCAATGCTGAGAAAGCATTGCTGAAATAAAAAAAAGGAAGGTGCTTCATGCGAGGCACCTTCCTTTTTTTTGTATTTATCGTATCTATTCGTGCGGAATTACTTCGCATCTTTTTTGATCACAAACTTTGAGATGAGCACATATGCGACCATCGAAACAAGTACGCTATTGAGAGAGGCAATACCGGGTAAGGTAAAGCTGGCTATTGCACCAAGCCCCCACGAGATGATCGCACTCCATCGGATGGTACAAAACTGATGATCATCCATGTGCAGATAATTTCGTTTGTGCACAAAGAAAAAGTCTGCAATAAGGACCCCTCCCACCGAAGGAATGAGGATATTGAGAAAGCTCAGCCATCCGACAAAATTATTGTAAAGAAATACGGCAAGCATTGTTCCCAAAACTCCATTGATCAACACAAAGAACTTCTTAGGTAGCTTCGTGATATTGGCAAATCCAAGTCCCGAACCGTAAATTGCATTGTCATTGGTTGTCCAGATGTTCAATCCAAGAACTACAATGGCCCAGAGTATCATTCCTTGTTTCAACATAACGTCGGAAATATCGGATTGCTGGTAAAAAGCAGCTCCTACAGCTCCGAAAAAGAACATCAGTGAGTTTCCGATAAAGAATGAAATCACTGTGGTCGAAACTGAAATCTTTGGCGTTTTTGAGAATCGGGTAAAATCGGGGGTTAAACTTCCTCCACTAATAAAGGATGCGATACACACACCTACGGCTGTCGAAAAAGACATGGATTCGGTAGGGATAAGATTCCACCAGGCATCAAATCCGCCAAAATCAACAAAGGCTTTATTTACGGATACGAATCCCAGAATAGCGATGGATGGTACTGCAATAGCACTCAGGAGTGTTAATGCTTTAATTCCAAACCACGCCGTTGCGGTCATCAACAAACCTGCTCCCCAGATCAATACCCATAAAGGTACATCGGGAAGAACTTTCTGTACGGGTATAGCAAACATCGCTACGCCAACACCAAACCAGCCAACCTGGGTAAACCCAAGTAAAAAGGACGGCAGGTAGGATCCTTTGGACCCAAAAGAGTAGTGCGCCAGCAAATGTGTTGACAATCCTGTTTTAGATGCAATGTATGCCAACGTTCCGGTGTAACAACCTAAAAGAAGGTTTCCGGTAAAAATAGAAAGCAAAAACATAGGGGTTGTAAGTGCTGTTCCTAACTTTCCTCCTCCCCACATGCTTGCTGAAAAAAATGAAAAGCCGAGCATAATGACCAGCATGGTCCAGAATCCTCTTTTACTTCCCGTTTCTACATGTGTAAACTCAAACTCTCCTGAATGTTTTTTCTCTATCTTTCCCATTATATCATTTATACGTAGTTTTCAAAAAAGTCAATCTGAGACTGTGCAAGCTCTTTTAAATTTTGGTTTCCAAACTTAAGAGGATCGATCATAGGCGTACGCTCTGAAACCAATGTTTCAAAACTTATCCCCTGTTCTGCCAACTGTTTCATCTCTTTCCAGTACTCCAGTAAATCTTCAGCATATTCTGAAACGAGAAAAGCGCGGGAACCGGCATCGTATATCGTGCAGCGTTCAAGTGGATAGAGCGGATTTTCGTACTGCGAGGCTACATATTCAGGAGCCATCAGTGCATCGCGCTTGATGAGGTCTGTGCCTGTGATCTTGATATGAAGAGGGGTTTCATCAACCGGAACCACAAAGCATCCTTCGATATATACGACATAGGTGCCTTCGAATTCGGGACAAATGGCCTTGAACTTCTCACTGATCTCTGAAAGAATCTCTTCTGTTTTCTCTCCACCGATGGTAAAAAATACGATATTACGGATAGATACCCCTGTCTTTTTCACTTCGTCAAGCAGAATCTCCATGCCGTGATAAAGACTTGTGCCGGTAGCAACAACATCGCCGAAGACAATACTTGACACGGGATTCAGGTATAATTTATGATAGTCGCCTTCGACAATCTCCCATTCATCGGGATTATCGGCACAACGTCTTCTCTGAGCACTGATAAAAGATGAAGAGTGAGCATTCCAGCCAAATGCTTCGGAAAGAGAGTCGCGAAGGCCAAAGTTTAGTCCTCCACGAAGAATGTTATAAACGACCGTCTCTTTTTCGTTGAGCTGAAGGCCAGCAAGATCGACAAGATTACGTAAAGCAAACTCACACCCTTTTTGCAATTTTCTGGTATAATCCATACCTAATACACGCGGATCATTACAAATAGCACGAGTTTCTGGTGTTGTTAAAATAAAGCGTCGGGTTGCCCCGGGAAGCATTCCTTCCACCTCATAAACGGATCCTTCCGGTTGCTTGGTAATTTCAATCATAATCTATACATTATTTATTTTCACAACAAAATAAAATACACATCCGGATAAAGAAAAAGGGAGATAGTTAACCTAAGCTACCTATCTCCCTTTTCCCTATTTATCTGATGTTTGATCGTACATTGATGCGGAATATTATTATATTTTTCTTTAGTTCGGACACGTTGGTCCGAAATCTATTTCCGCATACAAAACTACACATATTATCTAAGCCTTCGAAATTGTTTACAGGCTCTTGCATTCTTTTATATAATATTCAGAAATAGCTTAAAATAAGAAACCACATCATTATATAATGATATTCTGGCCGTAAAAGTTCACGTAAACCTTCAGACTATCAAATGTTTAATAACATTGTTTACAAACATTGCAGGAAGTAGTTGTGATTTGTATTTTTTATATACTTTGGTACAAAAATCAACCATAAGGCTGGTTTTAATCTTAATACATCAATGTCATGAAAATTTATCAATCAAATGAAATCAAGAACATTGCACTGTTAGGCGGTTCTGGTACGGGGAAAACAACGTTGGCCGAATGTATGCTCTATGAGGCTGGAGTGATCAAACGCAGAGGTTCGATTAAAACAAAAAACACAGTTTGTGATTACTTCCCCGTAGAGCAGGACTATGGTTACTCTGTTTTCTCAACAGTTTTTCAGGTTGAATGGATGGGACGCAAACTCAATTTTATTGATTGCCCCGGAGCGGACGACTTCGTAGGTGGTGCGATCACAGCACTAAATGTAACAGATACGGCTCTGGTATTAGTAGATGCAGTATATGGTGTCGAAGTTGGAACACAAAATAAATTCAGATACACAGAAAAATTGGATAAACCTGTTGTGTTCGTCGTAAATCAGATGGATCAGGAAAAAGCTGATTACGAAAACACGCTTGAGCAGTTGAAAGAAGCATACGGCTCTAAGGTGACACCGGTTCAATATCCTGTTTCTTGCGGCTCTGAGTTTAATGCAGTAATTGATGTATTAACGATGAAATTGTATAAATGGAAACCTGAAGGCGGGGTTCCGGAGATACTTGACATTCCAGAGAATCAAATGGCTAAAGCGGAAGAGTTGCATCAGAAATTGGTGGAAGCTGCTGCTGAAAACGATGAAGCTCTTATGGAAAAATTCTTTGAACAAGGAACACTTACTGAAGATGAGATGCGTGAAGGTATTCACCTGGGTATGATCCACCGGGGTATTTATCCTGTATTCTGTATCTCTGCGGAGAAGGACATGGGAGTGAGAAGACTTCTTGAGTTCCTGGGTAATGTGGTTCCTCTGGTTTCGGAAATGCCACATGTGAGAACAACCAATAATGAGGATGTTTCTCCTGAAAGCGACGGACCAACCAGTATCTATGTATTTAAAACTACAGTGGAACCGCACATTGGAGAGGTTTCTTACTTTAAAGTAATGTCAGGATCTGTGAAAGAGGGAGAAGACCTGATTAACATGAGCCGCGGAACCAAAGAAAGACTTGCTCAGATTTACGCTGTGGCAGGACAAAACAGAGACAAGGTTGAAACTGTTCATGCCGGAGACATTGGTGTTACAGTAAAACTTAAAGATACACGTACAGGAAATACACTGAATGAAAAAGGGTGTGACTATATGTTCGATTTCATTCGTTATCCTGATCCAAAATATCGCAGAGCAATAAAACCTGCAACTGAGGCTGAAGCTGAAAGACTTAGCGAATTGTTGACTCGCATCCACGAAGAGGATCCGACAATTATCGTTGAGCAATCCAAAGAACTGAAACAAACGATCGTACACGGACAAGGTGAATTCCATCTTCGCACGATGAAATGGAGATTGGAAAAGAACGATAAAATGTTAGTAGAGTTTGTGGATCCAAAGATCCCTTACCGCGAAACGATTACAAAAGCTGCCCGTGCCGATTATCGACATAAGAAACAATCTGGTGGTGCCGGACAATTTGGTGAAGTTCACATGATCGTTGAACCATACATTGAGGGTATGCCTGTACCTGAAACTTACAAATTCAACGGACAAGAGTTCAAGATTACTGCCAGAGATACTCAAGTAGTTAATCTGGACTGGGGTGGAAAACTCTATTTTGTAAATAGTATTGTCGGTGGTGCCATTGACTCGCGCTTCCTTCCAGCTATTTTAAAAGGTGTAATGGACCGTCTTGAACAGGGACCTCTTACGGGATCTTATGCAAGGGACGTACGAGTGATTGTATATGACGGAAAAATGCACCCGGTAGATTCAAATGAAATTTCATTCCGTCTGGCAGGACGACATGCATTTAGTCAGGCATTTAAAAGCGCCGGACCAAAAGTATTGGAACCTATCTACGATGTGAATGTGTTTGTTCCTTCAGAGAAGATGGGGGATGTCATGAGTGATCTGCAGGGAAGAAGAGCCATCATCATGGGCATGGACAGTGAAAAAGGATTTGAAAAGATCAATGCCAAAGTTCCATTGAAGGAGATGTCATCTTACTCTACATCACTGAGTTCGATCACCGGAGGAAGAGCTTCATTTACAATGCGTTTCGCATCTTACGAACTTGTCTCCTCGGATATTCAGGATAAATTATTGAAAGAATATGAATCACAGCAAGATGCTGATTAAGTATCAATTCCATAATTAGTATTATAAAAAAACAAAGCCAACCTAAAAAAAAAGGTTGGCTTTGTTTGCTTTTAACATACAAATTGTTAATTTTGCCAGAAACGTTAATGTGAAAGTTTTTTTATTTTGTATAAACAATAAAAGAGCTTCATTTGTTTATAAAACAAAAGCAACTATAAATAGAGACTAAATATCTTAATCACTCGATTTGAGTAAAGGATGAATATATGAAGAAATCAACCATTTGGTCGTTAACTCTGGTGCTGATTGCAACGTTCCTCGGACTTTTAACGTTGCAAATCAACTACTTGGAAGAAATGACTAAGATGCGAAATGAGCAATTTTCCGAGGCCGTTAAAAGAAGTCTTTACCAGGTTACACGTAGTCTGGAAACAGAAGAGACGAAAAGATACCTGGAAGAAGATTTAATTAATAATCCGGCTCCATTGTACTACAACTACAATGGATATGGTCAGATGGGTTCAACAAACAATGCTTTTAATATCAATAGTCTAAAAAGCAAGAAAACTCTTGAAGCTGAAGCGATCAACCAAATTCGGAAAGATTATACGACAAACAAACCTGAATTATATTTATCCCAGAAACACGGTAAGAACACCATACAGCAGGCATCGACCGAATTACAGAATGCTCTGAAAGGCCGATACCTCTATCAGCGGGAAGTTCTGGATTATCTGATCCTGGATCTCTTGTCCTCCGGAAGCACAAGACCCCTGGAAGAGCGCGTGAATTTTTACCAATTAAAAGAGTTTTTAAGGGCTGAATTACTAAATAACGGATTAAATCATATTTTTGAATTTGCCGTAGTTGATAAAGACAATAAGATAATTTACAAAACATCGGGGTATAGTCCTACAAGTG
>JBOFXU010000163.1:0-2853 GCA_051654305.1 Bacteroidales bacterium
AAGCTTCGGTGAAAATGAAAAACGGAACACTTAACGTGGAAGTTTTGAATAACAAACCGGAAAACAAATATGTGGAAAGTGCTTATCTGAACGACCAGCCTCTTACGGACTTGTCATTCACTCACGAGCAAATCCGCAATGGAGGAAAACTTAAAATTGTCATGACCGACAACAAGAAAAAGTAATTCTCTTGTTCCTGAAATAATAAAACGGCGTCAAAACTGAGTAATATCAGTTCTGACGCCGTTTTTTATAACATGGCCTGTAAGGCTTTTATTTATTTCACTTCAAATACGGTGAATACAGCTGCATGATCGCCTGCCCACACAAAATCAATCTCCTCTGCGGTTCGGATCGTTTTTGAATACAAAGGGCGGATACCATTGCCTTTATAATAGATATAGTCAATGCGCGAGTGCTGTAACTGTCCGTAAATAACAGCAAAAGTACCTCCCGAGTGTGTCACTTCGTTAGGATGCATCTCACGGAAACTATCTTTGAATCCTTTCTCCATCATGAATTTTGAAGTCGGAAGATCTACCTTTCCATATCCGTAATGCAATGGTGTTGCAGCATCCGTCCAGTCCAGATGAGATCCAGAGTTGAAGTCACCTCCGATGATTACCACCTCATCCGCCGACTCCATATAAGGTTCTACATCTTCGGTCAGAATCTGTGATATATCAGCTTTAGATAAGGTGATATCCTCCTCAATCCATTTCTGCTGGTCATAGCCTGTATTGCCATGGTTACTCGCATACCCCGGACGATATGCATAACGCAACCAACAGTCAAGTACTGATATTCTTTTCCCATTAGGCAACATCATAATCGCCGGATTTGATTTAAACGCATTGCGCGTATTCAGGGGCAACATTTTGAAACGGGTAAACAGAGCCAGATTATCCTTTGCTGAGTTCGTCGTCAGTTTGTAATTTAACTCCTTCGCAAAACGATCCTGAGAACCATAAGCTTCCTGCATCGTCACAATATCGGCATCACATTTGCGCAACAGATCGACAATATGCTGAGGTCCGTCACTTCCCAAATGAACTCCACCGTGCCAGATATTCCAGGTAAGCACCTTCACGATATTCTCATCACCGGTCTTAGGAATAATTGTTTTCGGATAGAAGTCTGCACTTCGCTGTGGTACGGATGATTTACCGTTTACTTTAAACGAAGAAACCTTTGCTCCGATCTGCGCCCCTACCTTGCTATCTGGTGAAAGATCAAACGTGACCAGAAAATAGTTTACACCGTCACTTAACTCATGATTTACAGGAACTTTCAGCTTCTCGGCAGGGTTGAAATCTGCTAATTTCACCTTTACTCCGCTCTTTGCACGGTTACCCGTATAGTAGATCGTTCCTTTGCTGATATTTGCCAGCGATGTATTCGCCGACAAATCAAGGGCAATCTCTGAGAGTTGCAACGATTTTCCTTTATCTCCATTAACCGCAATACGCAATTTCAGCATTTGCTCTTCTGTTGCTCCACGCTCTGCATCCCACTCACTTGGTATATCAACCGCATTGAACATGGATTTCACACTACCCGTTTGCTGAAACTTGGGATTATTTGCCGGAACAGCCGCTACAATCGGTGCAGGATCTTTATAATTGATCCGATAGTTACGCGCATGAAACGACAAAGGTCCCACTCCTGCCCAGTTCGTATAATAATCACCGCTCTCTTCGTCAAACGGATAATAGCCTTTCAGCTTACTGAAATTTGGATGTGAGGGTTTCAAAGGAATCCCCATCCATCTCTCGATTGTCTTTTGACTCAGCTCTGTTTTCCAGATTCGCACCTCATCAATACTCCCCCCGAATACAGTTTCACTCTTTTCGTCGGCACCAATCACTCCGGGAATAATACGACTACGCACAGGACTGGAAGCAACCAGTTTACCGTCAATATACAGACGTGTACCCTTATCTCCACATGTAGCTGCAACATGGTGCCACTGATCATCGAGTGGCATCTCTGCCTGAATCTTACTCAACCCGTTGGTCAGTTTTCCATGCTCAAGGGTCAACGGAAATTTATCAGTAATATTAAAACTACTGTATTCGCCACCACCAATAAGCACTTCGCGTTCTTTCCACTGAAGGTCGTCACCCTTCACCCACATCTCAATACTCCAGCGGTTAGAGATCGTATCCATTCCGATGGTCATATTGCTGTTCTTTCCGTCCAGCATCAAGGCTCTGTTCTCCTGAGCCGGCAATTGAGCTGCTCCGGCAACAAGAAGCATAGAGAGTAAAATATTCTTCATCATTATCTCTTTAAATTGATATTTATTTTTCAGATTTCACGGTGCACTTTTGAGTCTTAAGCCCCACAGAGATGGCTGTCACATCAATCTCACCACCTTCTTCCGCAGACTCGATAACCGCCACCATTTTCCCACTAAAAAGAGGCATATAAGTAGACGAAAATGGAATCTGAGAAGTCGCATCGCCGTTACACAAAGCTTTGAGTCGGCCTTTTCCCTGCACATCTATAAATATGAAGTTCGTAGCATCCGGCACCGGAACTCCATCCTTATCCACAACCTCGAGGGTTATAAAGCAGAGGTCTTTTCCATCAGCTTTGATCACTTTACGATCGGGACTCATAACGATGCTCACCGGACGACCAGCTGTGCGGGTCACCTTCTCTTCCTGTACCTCTCCCTGATCATTATAAGCAACTACGCGAATCTCTCCGGGCTCGTATTTAACATTGTGCCACATCAGACGATACTTACTCTGCAGCGACTCTTCCGTTTTTGTCTTTACACCCTGACTTTTTCCGTTCACAAAAAGCTCTGCTTTGGGATAATTCGTATAAACGAATACAGGAACC
>JBOFXU010000164.1:0-1114 GCA_051654305.1 Bacteroidales bacterium
GATACAGTTCGAATGCTTATGCCGTTGAAACAGGATCTGCCGACATTCATGAAGAGGAGAAAAGAAAGATTCGTATAGCAGCCGGTGGAATCCAATCCATTCTGCGTCTGCTTCCGTTGCTCAATATTTTCAAATATGGGGTACTCAGTTTTCAGTATATTTCGCATCGGGTATTACGTTGGACAATCACCCCTTTTGCCCTTTTCTTATTAATTCCTGTGAATATATACCTGGTGCTAAATGATATCCTGAGCCCGTGGAGTTGGATCATCCTTTTCGCACAGATTATATTTTACATGTGTGCCATGGCAGGGTATGTTTTATCTCAAAAAGGAATAAAAAATAAATATCTCTATACACCCTACTACTTTATATTTATGAATATAAATGTATTCCGTGGATTTAACTATCTAAGAAAAAGAAAAGGTAATGGTGCATGGGAAAAAGCAAAACGTAGCTGAATTAATTAATCTATAAAAGATACCAGTATGAAGATTGTTATTGTTGGAACCGGATACGTAGGACTTGTTTCCGGAGCGTGTTTCTCTGAAATGGGAGCGAAAGTGACTTGTGTGGATGTTGATAAAAGTAAAATTGACTCATTAAAAAGTGGTGTATTACCAATCTACGAACCTGGATTGGCTGAGATTGTAACGAAAAATCTTAATGAAGGAAGATTGACCTTCTCAACAGACCTGGGTAAATCCTTAAAGGGTGCTTCCCTCGTTTTCTGTTGCGTTGGTACTCCACCCGATAAAGATGGGAATGCCGATTTGAAATACGTAGAATCGGTTGCACGGGGTATAGGACAAAACATCAAAGAGTATCTCGTGTTTATTACTAAAAGTACAGTGCCTGTAGGAACATCCAAGATGGTTCATAAAGTGATCAAAGAGGAGTTGAAACTTCGTGGTGAAGATATTCCTTTTGACGTGGCTTCAAACCCTGAGTTCCTGAAAGAGGGTAATGCCGTAAAAGACTTCCTGAATCCGGAACGGGTAGTGATTGGTGTGAGCACAGAAAAAGCAAAACATTCGATCGAAAGGCTATATCGTCCGTTTATGCTTAACGGATATCCGATTCTGTTCATGGATATTGCTTCGGCAGAGATGAC
>JBOFXU010000165.1:0-5922 GCA_051654305.1 Bacteroidales bacterium
ATCACTGTGTATACTGCGGATTTAATCACGAGAATAAAATCAAACGCATTATTCTTACCGATGAAGAGATACTGAACGAGGTAAAAGCCATCAAAGAGCTGGGTAATTTTGAACATATCCTTCTCGTAACGGGCGAATCACCACGTCATGCCGGAGTGGAATATCTGGAGAATGCGATAAAACTGATTAAACCCTACTTCTCTTCTATCTCGATTGAGGTACAACCGATGGAACAGGAAGAGTACGAAACAATGATCGCTGCCGGACTCAACAGCGTATATATTTATCAGGAAACATATCACAAAGAGCACTACCCGTTGTACCATCCGAAAGGGAAAAAGCGTGATTTCAATTATCGTCTGGATACGTACGACCGCTTAGGCAGAGCCGGGATTCATAAGATGGGACTGGGTGTACTTATCGGACTGGAAGACTGGCGTACGGATGTGACCATGATGGCAATGCACCTTCGTTACTTACAGCGTCGTTACTGGAAAACGAAATATTCCATCTCTTTTCCACGTATGCGTCCCCACACCGGAGAAGGATTCAAACCGAACGTCATTCTGAAAGACAGAGAGCTGGCTCAGCTGATCTTTGCTTTCCGTCTGTTTGATCACGATGTGGAGATGGCCCTTTCAACACGTGAAATGCCGGATTTCCGCAACAATATGACGCAGTTGGGAATTACCTCGCTGAGTGCAGGTTCCAAAACCGAACCGGGTGGCTACTTCTCCTACCCGAATGCCCTCGAACAATTCGAAATGGCGGATAACAGAACTCCTTCCGAAGTGCTTCAAGCTGTACAAGCAAGAGGTTACGAGGTGGTATGGAAGGACTGGGATCATATACTGACTTATTAAACTAATGGAAAGATATAGCAGACACCTTTTACTCAAAGAGATTGGTAAGGAGGGACAGCAAAAGCTCAGCGAAGCATCTGTTCTGATTGTCGGAGCCGGAGGGCTGGGTTCGCCCATTGCTCTTTATCTCACTGCTGCGGGAGTAGGACGAATCGGGATTATCGACGATGATCAGATATCTTTGACGAACCTTCAACGCCAGATCCTTTACCGCGAATCTCAAGTGGGTGCATCCAAAGTTGCTTGTGCAAAAGATACACTTCAGGATCTGAACGGCGAAACAACAATAGATACTTATCCATTCCGTCTGGATAAAACAAACGCGCACGGAATAATCCTTGATTACGATCTGGTGATTGATGCTTGTGATAATTTTGAGACCCGTTATCTGATTGATCGGATCACACAAAGCTCTGGCATCCCTTACCTCTACGGAAGTATCGGAGAATTTACCGGACAAGTATCAGTATTCAATGTCACCGGAGCCGGAAGTTACACCGATCTGTTTCCCGAAGAAGAGAAACCCGAAAAGGGATCACTTCCGCCCGGCGTTATGGGAAGTGTACCGGGAGTCATCGGCTCCATTCAGGCCACTGAAGCGATTAAGCTAATTACCGGGATTGGCAAACCTCTCATTAATGAACTACTCTGTATTGATCTTCTAAACATGGAATTTCGTAAGATAAACCTTGGTTAGAAGTAACACCAATCATCCCAAATAGAAAAAGAGGAGTTATCAACAAATTGTTGATAACTCCTCTTTTATTTCTTTTCACAACTATATATCAAGTCATTACATCCGTTAATAATTCATCTCACCCTGGATGAACTTATTTGCGATGCGTCTGTCATTTCAAAATTCAAACCGACGAATACCCGCAAGATGATAGTGGTCGTAGGTAGTGATTTGCGACAAAATATGACCCGTTTTATCCAGATCATCCAGATGTACATATCCGGAAGCATGCAAAATTTTACCCGGAGCCACATAGATTCCTACATGTTTCACCTTTTCATCAGCAGTAGCAAAAAACAACAAATCTCCGGTTAATGCTTGTTCTAATGAAGTAATCACCTCACCGTGAAGGATCTGTTGACGAGCATCACGCGGAAGATCAATCCCCGAAAGGCGGAAAGCAATCTGAGTAAGCCCGGAACAATCGAGTCCGAGGATAGATTTTCCACCCCAGAGATAAGGAGCATTCAACAGTTTTTCAGCCTCTGCCATCATAGAGGCTACATTTTTTTCAGTAGTCACACGATCTGTTTGCGAACGGGAAATCGAAAAGCAATGTCCTCCCGCCTGAAACTCTTCTTTCTCAGGATCATATCCTGGAAGAAAAGCACCCAAAGGGAGCATGACCGGTCCTCTATCCGAATCTGCACGGGACAATGTCTCGCTTATATAATACAAGGGAGATCCCGATAGTTTCGTAAACTCATCTTCCCCAAGGATAGTAATCATTTTTGAGTCGACCCATCCTTCGTAACTATCAGCAACATTCCGAATACGTGTCCAGCGGTCTATTTGCTCCGTAACATAGATCAACTCCCCGAACAGAATCTGAGTCAGTTGTTCAGCTCCTTCATCAGGAGCACTTCGAAGCGGAAGAACCGCAGTTAGATTGATCGCAAACATGGTCAAATATCAATTAAATTTCTTATCTATTTCGTTGGCATCGAATACCACGATAATTTTTTTACCATCAGGGGTGTAATTATGTACCTGGCACCCGAACAATCGGTCAACAAGTGATTGCATCTCTTCCTGCGTCAGAGACTTACCATAAGGTATCGCAGTAGACCGCGCAAAAGAGAGGGCCAGCATTTTCTGAATCTCTTCCTGTGGAGCTCCTACCTTTTCCTGTGCGGTATGTACCAAATCAATAAGCGTTTCTCTCACCTTACTACGTTTAATATCTCCCGGGATACCATTGATAGAAAAACTATTTCCTCCAAGATCTGACATATCAAATCCCAAATGGAACAATTCCTCTATAATTTCAGGTATAAAAGCAGATTCTGCCGGGGTAAATTCAATAATTTCAGGAAAAAGAACCCGTTGAGAGGTCGTTTGCTGTGAGGTTATACGCTCCAGATTCTCCTCATATGAAATGAGAATATGTGCCCGGTGCTGATCAATCAGCATCATCCCCGAAGAAACATTGGCCACAATGTATTTGCCATTCAGCTGCACCAGACTTCCGGTCAGATTTGCCGGTGAATCCGTCTCATGATCGAATGCAAAGGTAGCTTGCTTCTGGTGCTCTTCCTGCATCACCTCTACAGGTTCTGGCATAAAGAAAGGCTCAGTATCTTCCGACTGATCGAGAAAGTGGGTAGCAGGTTGAAAGAAACCTGAATTCTGATCTGACGGTTGGGCTTCACCCCCCTCTACTTCTGTCTTATCGGGATACAGGTTGTCCCAGCCTGCAGGATTAGCTTTACTTGCATAGGTCTGTCCATAACTGCTTCCTCCTCCCGGAGAGTAGGACGATACGCGGGGCGTCTGGAATGGATTATAATCTGCATTAAATGACACCTTTGGGGGATCAATAACTTTTGACTGATCAAATACGGGGATATCTACCGCTCCATCCATATCAAAATCAATAGAAGGCACCGCACTGTATTTACCAAAAGCCTCTTTTACTGCTGCCGACAGGATCTGAAAGATCACTGTTTCATCTTCAAATTTTATTTCGGTCTTAGTGGGATGGATATTTACATCGATCGCAGCCGGATCAACAGTCAGATAGAGAAAGTAATTCGGCATTTCTCCCGGAGCAAGAAGTGGCTCATAACACTGAGTGACTGCCCGGTGGAAATACGGATGACGCATATAGCGGCCATTGACAAAGAAGAATTGCAACGGATTTTTCTTACGGGCAGATTCCGGTTTACCGATAAAGCCCGATATAGAAACAACAGATGTCGTTACGTCTACGGGAAGAAGATTCTGATTGAGTGACTTCCCGAAAATATTTACGATCCGTTGACGAAGCCCCGAAGCGGGCAAGTTAAATACCTCGGCATCGTTTTGCTTGAGAACAAAAGCAGTATCTGTATTCACTAAAGCAATACGTTCAAACTCCTGAATAATATTGCTTAGTTCCGTCTGATTTGTTTTGAGAAATTTTCGGCGGGCAGGCACATTATAAAAAATGTTCTTAACCATAAAGTTACTGCCTACCGGACAAGAGATAGGTTCGGACTGCTCCACCTGAGAAGCTGAAATATGAAGATCGGTACCCAGGTCATCCTCTGCCCGACGAGTACGTAGCTCTACTTGAGCAATAGCGGCAATAGAAGCTAGAGCTTCGCCACGAAAGCCCATTGTCTTTAACGTAAATAGATCTGCAGATTTTGATATTTTGGAGGTAGCGTGACGTTCGAATGCCATACGTGCATCCGTCGTACTCATTCCCTTCCCATTATCAATGACTTGAATTAATGTTCTTCCGGCATCTTTTACTTGCACTTGAATGAGGGTAGCTTGAGCATCAACTGCATTCTCAACCAGCTCCTTTACGACAGAGGCCGGTCGTTGAATCACTTCACCCGCAGCAATCTGGTTGGCCACGGCATCAGAAAGTAGATGTATAATATCACTCATAATCAAACTCGGTTGGGTAAGTTCGGTATATTTTCTTAAGAATATCTTTAACACACGAAAGCACAAAGTTGCAAAGAATTATTCTACTTTACAACTTTGTGCTTTCTATTTATACTTCAAACCGTTACATGAAATACAAATAGTACATCAAAAAAACCAGAACAGCCAAGGCAACCCCCAGACGGATACTCCGTGCAGAGCTGTACTTATGCGGATTCTCTTCTTTGCGGTTCAGGTGGTCCGTATCTTCACGGAATGCCCCCTTGAGGTTTGGTTTGTATTCTGCATCATCAATGGGCTCTCCGACTTCGCGCTTCACTTTTTGAACACGCTCTTCGAGAGCTTCCTTTCGGGGGTCAAAATAAATCGGCTTATGATTGAACCCACGCGGTTTCTTTTGATTAAAGAAGAAAAATAGTCCCATTTGAATTGTATTTTATTTGAGGCTGAAATTAGGTTTTCGGAGCACGTCTGACATGTTTCACCGGTGCATCCTGATCTTTACGGTTCACCCATTGGAAAATATCATAACGGTTCTTTGGCCTAAGATAATCATACCACCGGAAATCCGGGAGAAATAACTGCGTATTCTTCAACAACGGGATAGGCGTTAACATTCCTTTAGGAGATGGCCACATAATCAGCTTCTCCATTTGTTGCTTTTTCAGGAAGAGTCTCAGATAAGAGGCCTCGGCACTGTTCTGTCCGGTGAGTACACTATCCTTCTCCATGGGATAAAAGATCGTTTGAACATTTCCGTTGACATCTATCTTATGAAGCTCTCCGTTTTCGAAGTACCCTTTCATATCTTTCCCCGAAAGCTGATTATAGAAAGCTGAATCCACAAATGCCGCAACGAAAGCAAAGTTTTTCACATGTGCCCAGTCGAGTGTACTATCATTGAGATAAGAGATGATGGTATCACCGTAAATCTGATACGAGTCGTTCCATAAAACAGGCTCGTTCATCATTTTAAGTACCGTGTCACGCGAAGTAAAGAGAGCATTACCTGCAACCCCCTGTGCCTGCTGTGAGTACATACGCACTTTACTGATTGCTTTCATAATACGGAAAGTAGAATCAGGCTGAGTCATCAGAGTATCTGCTGCCATAAACATCGTATCAGGACGTGAAAACTCCATCATCCACGAAGAGTCAGTAACAAATCCAATCTCTTTGATCTCGTTATAATAACCATATTGTCCGTAAAGATTCATTTTACGGGCGGTATCCTGAAGCTCAACATTCACAAACCCCTCTCCAAATCCGGTATTTCGATTGTAAAACAACGAATCAGCGGTCAAAATACGATCTCCACTGACTACCGACGAACGGTCCAGCAAAGAGGCTACATCTTGATTGGTATTGTACCACCCTCTTGAAGAGTAGATGGTATTGCTATCAGACACAATGGTCGATGGACCGAGAATATCTGCAATCTTA
>JBOFXU010000166.1:0-16473 GCA_051654305.1 Bacteroidales bacterium
GGAGAGATGAGTGTTTATAGGTTTTAGAGTTGATTTTTAGATCACAATATGCCTATATGACACAAGTAGAGAGGATTTAGAGGTTAATATTTAATTCTTCATTCTTTATTTATAGGGATAAAGAAGATGTTTACTCTAATGTATGTAAGCTAAGTTTAAACTGAAATATTTCATGAATTTGAACAGAGACGAGATGCAAAATCTGATATTCAGAGTGTCTCAGGATGATAAAAAAGCGTTTGAGGAATTATTCGAATTATTCTATGATGAAATATACAGGTTTATTCGATATTTTGTTTCAGAGGCAGACGCACAGGATGTGCTTTCTGAGTCTTTTATATCCGTTTGGCGAAATAGAGAAAGACTGAACACCGTCACTGATTTTAAGTCATATCTATATACTATAGCTCGTAATTTATCTTATTCTTTTCTGAATTCTAAAAATAGAGTTCATAATGTATCTTTAGATGAATTACCAGTTACAATGGATATTGATTATAGCAGAATAGATACTCACCTGATGTGTGATGAGGTAGAGGATGTCTATCTTGAAGCATTAAACTCATTGCCGGAAAGGTGTAAGCTAATATTTATAATGGTAAGGGAGGATAATCTTAAGCATAAGGAGATTGCAGATATTTTGCAAATCTCTGTTGGAACGATAGAGCAGCAAATGAACATAGCTATAAAGAAGTTAGTAGAGGCCGTAAAAGTATATAGTCCTCAGATTAAAGAAAAATACAATAGAAAGTATTCTTCAATTTAGACGATTATATCTGTGGGTAATGATCACTTTAATAAGAATATAAAAAGGATAAGCTCTTTTCTTGCTATTCGTATTGATAATGCAAGAAAGTTAAAGGCGTCGGCTGAAGTGATATGGCGAAATAGGCAAGCTCTTCTGAATTGTGTTTTTGTAGGAATATAAGTAAATATTAAAAAGTAATCACATTGTTATTAATCAAGTTTTAGGCAATGGTTGCGTCCCTACTAAATGAATAGTCGGGAAGCTTTAATCGTTACGAATAAAATACAACATTAGGTATGAACAAGATCGGATTTATAATTGTAGCATTCATTCTGTGTATTTCATGTAATGCAGGTAAGCCAGAATTGAACGGAGAGAGTAAGTACAAAGCTTTTAGTCCTGACGGAATCCCTTTTGTAGTTACCGATTCGTCATGGGACGTTGATAAAAGGGGAAATCAGCGGGCAGTAGTGGAAATTAAACAGGGAAAAGCTCTTGTCCAGGTTTATTTGCCTTGGCGCAGAGCAGATCTTCGTGTTGATGAAAAATGTGTTGTCGTTGAAGATGCTTCAACGGGTAGGTTTATTGATAAGGTAGATGTCAAGTATATAAATAATGAGTCAGGGCTCATCGAATTCGAGTCCAGCAATCCGGGTACATATTATGTCTATTATCTTCCCCATAACTTCAGAAAAGGATGGGATGATGCACGCTATTCTGTATGGAATGACTATTTCAAGTTATCTCCCAAACCGGATTCTATAGCCCATATTGAAAGTAATAAACTGCATGAACAAGCTAAAGTAGTTCGATTTGAGAGTCGTACTCGTTTTGACTTCCAAACTTCTATGGGAGTTATTGCGACACGTCGCGAGATGGATTCAATAAAAAATGAATATACATCCAACTTTATAATCTTTTCGGAGGATCGTTCATTTCCAATTCGTCTGACCAGAAATCTGCCGGCCAAGTGGGCTAAAGAAATTCCATCGGCAAATTATCAGGGGACAGCCTCTAAAAACGAATATTTCGTTTGGCAATATGGGATTTGGGCTCCTGAAAAGGAATTGAAAAATATTCGTATTCAGTTCAGTGATCTTAAAAACGGAAATGATATTATTCCGGCCAAAGAGATTACTTGCTTCAATCAGGAAGGAGTAAATTGGAACGGGGATTCTTTGAAATTGAATGTCAATGTAGCCAGAGAGAGAGTTCAGGCCATGTGGTGTGGAGTTCAGATTCCTGAGCAGGCTAAGTCTGGTATTTACAAGGGAACAGTGACTGTTTCTGCGGACAACCAGACATCACAGATTCTTGCTTTAGAGATTCATGTAGATCATAAGTATCTTGCTGATAAGGGTGATGGTGAGTTGTGGAGGCATTCTCGCTTAAGATGGCTAAATTCTACTATAGGTGCTGATAATAAAGTAGTAAAACCATACGCACCACTGTTAATCAGCGGGGAGAATATTCAAGCAACAGAGAAGAATATAAAAATATCGGCAGATGGGCTTCTGTCTTCAATCAAGGTGGACGAGCATGAAGTCCTTGACCAGCCGATGATGTTGAATGTACTTACAAACAAAGGCCCTCTTAATTTTAATCCAGTCTGTTCTTCCGTTCTTTCCACAGGAGAGGGACAAGCTACCTGGATTGCTAAAGGTGCATCAGCAGGGGTAACCTATCGTTGTGAGGCAACCATGGAGTACGATGGCTACATTCACTATAAAGTGAATATTAAAGGAGACGAACCTCTTAAAATCAAAGATATACAGTTGCAGACCATATATAAGCCTTCAGCCTCAACTTATTTTATGGGGTTAGGGTTTGCTGGGGGGAACAATCCTAAAAAACAAGAGTGGAAATGGAAAGGTCCGTTTGATAGTTATTGGATCGGGTCTGCTACAGCCGGATTACATGTCGAGTTCCGTGGTGGTAAATACCATGGGCCATTGTTAAATGATTATAAGCCTGCACCACCAGTATCATGGTATAACAACGGCAAAGGAAGGGTGAAACTTGAAATGAATAAAGTTATTGCAAATACAGGAGATACTGTGTTGTCAGATCAAGGGATTGAACTTGAATTTGCCTTTTTGATCACACCTGTAAAACCACTGGATACAAAGAAACATTTCAACGATCGTTATTTTCATGCTGAATCTTCTGATTTTAATAAAGCAGCTGAAGAAGGAGCCAATATTGCAAATATTCACCACTCAAGAAAACTGAATCCGGTGATCAATTATCCGTTTATTGTTCGGGATTCTCTGATTTCGTTTATTAATGATCAACATCAGTATGATCGCAAAGTAAAACTCTATTATACGATCCGAGAACTCTCGAATTATGTGGAGGAGATATTTGCACTGAAGAGTCTTAATCATGAGATTTTTGCTCCGGGAGTAGGTTTTGGTACTCCATGGCATATGGAACACTTGATTGAAGATTATCGTCCGGCTTGGTACACCGAGTTGCCAGGTCAGGAAGCAGATGCTGCGCTGGTGCTTAGCGGATTCTCTCGCTGGATTAACTACTATCTGGAAGGTTTGAAATGGATGTTCGTGAACTATCAGATCGATGGGATTTATATGGATGATGTTTCTTTTGACAGAACAGTTATGAAGCGAATCCGTCGTATTATTTCTGATTACAGACCGGATGCAGTGATTGACCTGCATTCCAATACAGACTATTCGATAGGTCCGGCAAATCAATATACCGATTTTTTTCCTTATCTTGACCGCCTTTGGTTTGGAGAGCATTTCTGGTATAATAAGATGACACCTGATCAGTGGTTTGTTCAGTTTTCCGGTATCCCTTTCGGATTGATGAGTGAGATGCTACAAGACGGAGGAAACAGGTATTTGGGGATGGTGTATGCTACAACTGCACGTCACTCCTATGGACAATATTCTCCTGCACCAGTATGGAAGTTATGGAAAGACTTTGGAATTGATAAAGCCAGAATGATTGGATATTGGGATTCTGCAACACCTGTCAGGACGACGAATGACGATGTGAAAGTTACGGCTTACGTTAGATCCGACAAAGTCTTACTTTCGTTGGGTAATTTCGACGGAAAGACGCACAAAGTGAAACTACAAATAGATTGGATCAGACTTGGTCTGGACAAAGCACGGGTGAAACTGGTTGCTCCTTTTGTACAAGATTTTCAGAGTGAAAGAGCATATCAGCTCGATGAAGAGCTGGAGATCAAAGCAAAAGAAGGGTTATTGCTCGAACTTAAATATTAATACAGAATTAATAAAGATACAACGAACACACTAATTATAACATACTATATACTTTAGAATTCTATGAGAAGAAAAAACATGATTCGTTTTCTCTATCTGACGGCTTTGGTTGGGGGATGTACCCTTCCAACAGTCAGTTTCGCGAACTCGCGGGATATCAGAGAACGTATTAAATGGGTGAATACAGAAGCGTTGAATCTGGCTATCGAAGACATGAAGGGCCAAAAAGGATTTGACTACGCTAAAGCAAAGCAAAAGCTTAGTTATATCTCTAAAAATCTTCCCGGAGTTTTAGAAAATATCAACGGAAAGGACAGTACTGCTGCACTTGCAACAGCAAAAGAGATTATTGCCAACCAGAGGGATATTACGTTGTCTAATCCAGTATTGGATATGGACAAGATTGTGGTGACTAAGTTTGGACTTGGAAAAGATGCTCGTCGCGCTTTTGCAAACAAAATGTGTATGCCTTTCAGTAACTACATGGGGTTGATTGAAACTCCATCAACGGGCTACAATGCAGAGATTTGTGAGTTGTCTAATCTTCGTGCTCCACAAATGAATAAGCGTACCATCTTCAAGCCTGAATGTGGGGAAGGTATTGCTGATGTGCAGATGCACTGGGATGCAGATCGTCTGATTTTTGCATCTCCCAAGCCTGTAGTTTTGGATGCTTTTTACAACCAGGAGTATCACAACTGGCATATTTTTGAAATCGGTCTTGACGGAAATAATCTGAAGCATATTTCTAAAGCTCCTGAACAGGATCTGGAATATGCCGATCCGTGTTATTTGCCAGATGGTCGTATTTTGTTTACTACAAACATCGGATATAACGGTATTCCATGCGAACATGGAGAGCGTGTGATCATGAACCTTGCAGTTTATGATCCTAAGAATGGTTCCATGAGAAAGATTGCCTTCGATCAGGATGGAAACTGGTCGCCTACGGTATTAAATAATGGACGTATCATGTACACCCGTTATGAGTACACCGATCTAACACACTACTTTACTCGTATTGTGATGCATTCAAATCCGGATGGAACCGAATGTAAAGCCTTGTATGGAAGTAACTCCTACTGGCCAACCAGTGTGTATGATATGCAGCAACTACCTAATGCAGGTAATAAATTTGTGGGAATAGTTTCCGGGCACCACGGTGTTCCGCGTTCCGGAAGACTTGTCGTGTTCGATCCGGCGCAAGGGCGTCAGGAAACAGAAGGGGTTGTTCAGGAAATTCCTTTCCGCAAACGCAAGGTAGAGCCTGTAATCAAAGACCGTTTGGTAGATGGAGTCTATCCTCAGTTTAGTCGTCCATTCCCTTTGAATGATAAATACTTCCTGGTGTCAGCGAAACCGCATCGGAATGCTTTGTGGGGGATCTATCTTGTGGATGTATTTGATAACATGACATTGATCGAGGAGTCGGAGGGGAATGGCTATATCACCCCAATTCCTGTGATGAAAAGAACAACTCCTCCTGTAATTCCTGATAAGGTTAACCTGAAAGAGAAAGAAGCAAGTGTTTTCATCCAGGATATTTACGAAGGTCAGGGGTTGAACAAAGTACCGAGAGGAACAGTTAAGAAACTTCGTCTCTTTGCTTATGAATATGCTTACCTGAAATCACCTTCAGATTTTGATGCATTAGGCGTTCAGAGTGGATGGGATTTAAAACGGGAATTAGGTACGGTTGATGTTGAAAAAGACGGATCAGTAATCTTCAAGATTCCAGCAAATACTCCGGTGTCCATTCAGCCACTGGATGAAAACGGACACGCTATCCAATGGATGAGAAGCTGGTTTACAGCTATGCCTGGTGAAGTGGTCTCTTGCGTGGGTTGTCACGAAGATCAGAATACGGTTCCAATTCCGAAACGTGTGATTGCATCGTCTAAAAAGCCTGCAAGTCTTAAAGCGCCTGTCGGAGGCGTACGACCATTCTCGTTTGAAAATGAGATTCAGCCAATTCTTGATAAATATTGTATCTCCTGCCACGATGGGTCTTCTGAAGCCGTAGATCTTACGGGGAAAGAGAAAACAGAATATGTGCGCTGGGGTAACTATACGACTCACCGATTTATGAAGAACAGCTATCTGGCACTTCATCCATACGTTTATCGTCAGGGCCCTGAGGCAGAGATTAAGGTGCTTGAACCTTATGAATATCACGGGTCGAACAGTGAACTTATCCAGATGATCGAAAAAGGGCATAATAATGTCAAGCTTGACTCGATGGATATGAATACACTTTACAAATGGGTTGATTTCAATGCTCCATACTTTGGTGATTTTGAAATCGCAGGACGTTACAAAGGTACATTTGAGCAATATCCGCGCAGACAACAATTGATGCGTAAATATGCAAATGTCTCGACTGACTGGAAAAAGGAGTTGTCTGATTATGCGAAGTATATGAAAGAGAATTCTGCAGCACCGGTTAAGCCAGTAGCGGTAAAACCAGCAAAAGTGGACCTGAAGAAAGTCAATGCTTGGGGATTTGATGCTGAAAAAGCTCGTCAGAAACAAGTTTCGGGTAATAGCGTTACTGAAAAAGTAGTAGAGATTGCTCCGGGGGTAAACATGCATTTTACCTGGATTCCTGAAGGTTCTTTCCTGATGGGACAAGATAAAGGAGGAAAACAGCCTGTAGATCATACCAAAGTGACTATCTCTAAAGGATTCTGGATGGGTAGCCTCGAGGTGACAAACGAACAGATAAGATCTTTGATTCCGGAACATGACAGCCGTTTTATCGGTCAGCAGTGGAAAGATCATACAACTCCCGGGTATTCAGCCAATGAGGCTGTTCAACCAGCGGTTCGTGTGACTTGGGAAAGAGCCAAAGAGTACTGTGATCTATTAAGTAAAAAGACAGGGCTTAACATCAAACTTCCAACCGAAGAACAATGGGAGTGGGCATGCAGAGCAGGAAGTACTTCAGAGATGTGGTATGGCGATCAGTCTCAGGTTTACTCGGAGTATGAAAATCTTGCAGATTTTACAATCAAGGATTTAGCCGTGTGGGGACTTGAACCAACAGTTCCGATGCCTGATGATTTCTTTTGTCGTGAATTTTGGGATTATGTTCCGAGAGATAAAGAATCGAACGATAAGAATTTGATCAGCGCAAAAGGGGGACAGTATAAGGCTAACCCTTGGGGACTTTACGACATGCATGGTAATGTTGCAGAGTGGACAGATTCAGATGGAAAAGAATCAGCATTTGCAAATAAGAAAATCGTAAGAGGAGGTTCGTGGAGAGACAGATCTTCAAAAGCGACAGCTTCTTCACGTCGATATTTCCTTCCATGGCAGGCTCCTTACAATGTGGGCTTCCGTGTGATTATAGACTAATATACTAAAAAGGCTTTCCGGTTTTATTACCGGAAAGCCTTTTTCTTTTCCCCTCTGCCATCTTTGGAAGAATAATCATTATTGGATGATTATAGTTATTTTTACGCTTTTAATTTGTGTTTTTTTGATAAAATTGCGATATTTGAATCAAACCAACCCTCAATCTTTTAGAGAAAACAAAACACTATGAATTTAATCCATTTAGCATGTTGTTCAGCAACGGCTTTATTACCTACAATTGCAACTGCTCAGAAAAGCATTAAACCTAATATTATATTTATTTTATGTGATGACCTGGGATATGGAGATCTGGCATGTTATGGTCAGAAGTATATTCATACTCCTCATCTCGATAAAATGGCTTCGGAGGGAATGAGGTTTACTCAGGCTTATGCAGGCGCCCCTGTCAGTGCTCCTTCCCGTGCTACATTTATGACTGGTCAGCACTCCGGTCATACTCATATCCGTGATAACAAAGAGTACTGGAGTGGAGAGGTGAAATATGGTATTTGTACTGATTATGCTGTAGCTGGGCAGGAGCCTCTCGATCCTAACCGAAAAGTCATTCCCGAAATACTAAAGGATAACGGATACACGACTGCGCAGTTTGGTAAATGGGCAGGAGGTTACGAAGGTTCTGTTTCGACTCCTGATCTGCGAGGTATTGATGAATATTATGGGTATATCTGCCAATATCAGGCACATCTTCATTATCCCAACTTTCTGAACCGGTACAGTAAAAAAGCCGGAGATACGGAGGTGATCCGTATGGAATTGAAGCAAAATACTCAGTATCCAATGTATGGTGAAGGGTATGAAAACCGTAAAGAGTATGCTGCCGATCTTATTCATCAGGCTGCTATGGATTTTATTGGTGATCAGAAAGAAGGTCAGCCTTTCTATGCAGCGCTTACATATACGCTTCCTCACGCTGAGCTGGTTCAGCCTAAAGACTCCATTCTTCAGTATTATATCGATAAATTTGAGGAGGATAGTAACTATCCCGGCTCTGATGGGAAGAGTTCATATACTGACGGTACACGTACCACAGGGGTTGCAGGTTCGCGCTACAATCCCACTCTGCACCGGCATGCACAGTTTGCTGCAATGATCACACGTCTGGATACATATGTCGGCGAAATTATGCAATTGCTTCGGGAAAAGGGATTGGAAGAAAATACCCTTATATTATTCTCCAGTGATAATGGCCCTCACGAAGAGGGAGGAGCCGATCCAGCTTATTTTGGGCGTGACGGACAATTAAAAGGAGTCAAACGTGATATTTACGATGGAGGTATTCGAGTGCCGTTTATTGCCAAATGGTCCGGAGTAGTTCCTGAGAATACAGTTTCAGACCATGTGTGTGCATTTTGGGACTTGATGCCTACATTTACAGAGCTGGCAGGAGCCAATCTCAAGAAATACGTGCCTGATACCGATGGCATCTCCTTTGTGCCAACACTTACGAATAAAGGAAAGCAGAAGAAGCACGATCATCTCTACTGGGAGTTTATGGGGAAATACGCAGTGCGCAGTGGTGACTGGAAATTGATCTATAAGCTTCAGCCTCCTCAGAAGACAGGGGCTAAACGCGAAATGGGGTATGAACTTTACAACTTAGCACAGGATATTCACGAGGATAATAACCTGATTAACGATCCAAAACATAAATCGATGGTCAAGAAGCTTCAAAAAATAATGAAGCAACAACATACTCCTGTTGAAACATTTGAAACAAAGGCAGTCCGTTAATTTACAAACAGTTCGTATCACTCTCTGATATAATCCTGTCACAACACATAAGCAGTACATTTTTCTAAATAGAGTGTACTGCTTTTTTTTATTTTGTCTGGGAAATATTATTTTCGTATTTTTTTAAACATAAGAATCTCTAACATGAAATTCAAACACAATCTTTTACTTTTCACCGTATTTACTATGGCAACGTCTCTGTTTGCTCAAGAATACAAATCACTCGCAGGGAAATGGCGGTTTGCTCTCGATCCAAATAGCGAGGGACAGACTGGTCAGTGGTTTCAGTCTGCTCCTGCTCAGGAGATACAGTTACCCGGAACAACTGATGAGGCTCGCTTTGGCCAAAAGACTACTGGTTCAGACTTTGGCATTCTCACCCGTGCCTATAAATATTACGGTCCAGCCTGGTATCAGCAGGAAATAATAATTCCTGAGGACTGGAAGAGCAAGCGTATATTTCTCGAACTGGAACGTGTAATGTGGGAATCTAAAGTGTATCTGGATGATTGCGAGATATCTACCTTAGATGCCCTTAACTCTCCACACTATCATGATTTGGGATATATTACTCCCGGAAAGCATCACCTGACAATGCGAATAAATAATGATCTGATACATAATATCGGAGATAAAGGTCATGCCTATACAGAATACACTCAGAGTATCTGGAACGGAGTGGTGGGTAATGTCAGACTTGTAGCTCGCGAACCTGTTCGTTTTACGTCTCCACGGATTGAAACAATTGTATCATCTCCTTCGATGCGGATTCAGGATACCATTATCAATGAAACGTCAGCACGTAAACGAGTGGAGGTAACTCTCACGCTTCAGGAGAGGGGACGGGATGAGATCTTTTTAAGAGAGACATTTTCGGTAGATCTTCAAAAAGGAAAGAATTGTCTGGATCTCAAAGTAAATATTCCTGCAAATGTGCGTTTGTGGGATGATATGAACCCCAACCTTTATGAAACTACACTCACTCTGTCTGACCGGGGTAAAGTAGCTAATAGCTATGACCAATACACCCAGGAAATTGGATTCAGAGAAATTACTACACAGAAATCCAAAATATTAGTCAATGGCCAGCCCGTATTTCTACGCGGAAATCTTGATTGTGTTCACTTTCCTCTGACAGGCTATCCTTCCTGCAATGTTTCGGAATGGGAAAGAATTTTTCGTATCTATAAGTCCTATGGACTCAATCATGCTCGTTTTCACTCGTGGTGCCCCCCTCGGGCAGCTTTTGTGGCAGCTGATCGTGTTGGGATTTACCTTCAGCCCGAAGCGATCTGGATTGACTGGTGGATGACCAAGGCCCCCGACAATCGTCCAGAAATGATGACAAAAGGGACTCCGGAAGGATTAGGAAAGAATCCATCTGCTGATGCATTTACCCGTGCTGAGCTGAAACGCATGGTTCAAAGTTATGGCAATCATGCCTCCTTCGCCATGATGTGTATAGGAAACGAGCTGGGTAATTCTGATTTTGATGTGATGCAAACCTGGTTAGAGCCGTACCGTAAAGAAGACAATCGTCGGATCTATGCAGTCTCGACGGCACGCAAGGTTATGGCTGTAGACCAGTTTATGGCAACACACTATTTGCCCGGTATTGGAGCTACCCGAGGATTAAAGGGAGGCGCTTCTACAGATTGGGACTTTGAAGATACGTATTCAAAGTCATCCATTCCTGTCATAGCTCATGAAATTGGGCAGTGGCCTGTCTATCCGCGTTGGAGTGAAATTAAAAAATATACAGGTACGCTTAAAGCAAGAAACTTCGAAGAGTTTAAACAACAAGCGGAACGAAATCACATAGCGGAACAAAATGAAGACTTTGTAAAAGCTTCCGGAGCACTAAATCAACTTATGTATAAATATGAGATAGAGTCTTTCTTACGCACTCCTTCTTGTGCTGGTATTCAACTGTTGAGTTTACAGGATTATCAGGGGCAGGGCGAAGCTCTCATTGGCTGGCTTGATGCGTTCTATGACTCAAAAGGAATTACTACTCCTGAAAAGTTCAGAGCACATCATGATACCACTGTAACCCTGCTTCGTACCCCTAAATTTGTGTGGGAGAATACGGAAACTTTTGAAGCAAAAATTCAGCTGGCTCACTATGGTCAGGCTGCGATTCACGATCAGGTTAAGTGGACGATAGCATGGCCTGATGGCCGTTTACTTGCTTCGGGAAATTTTGAATCTCAGAAATATCTTCGTGGCTCGTCTGATCTGATCGGACAGCTCTCCGTTCCTCTGTTCTCTGTTCCGCAGGCGACCCCGTTAACTGTCACTGTTTCGCTCAAAGAGCGTCCTGTTTCAAACTCGTGGAAGATATGGGTTTATCCCAAGCAGATTGAAACGAAAGCTGGCAAGGTGTTGACCTGCAATCGACTTGATGATTCAACCCTTACGGAGTTGCAAAACGGAGCGTCAGTTTTGCTTGATGCCTCAGCTTTAGGAAATGAAGCCACGATGGATCCGCTGAGTTTTTATCCGCTCTACTGGTCACTTACGTTTTTTCCGGGTCAGGGTAAAAATACAATCGGACTTCTGGTCAAGGATAGGCACCCTGCATTTGAATATTTCCCTACAGACTATCACAGTGACTGGCAATGGGAAAAGGTCTATAAAAATTCGCGGGCATTTTATCTCAATGACTATCCTGCCGATTATCAAGCTATAGCTCAGCCTATTGATGATTTTCACCGAAATAATAAGCTCGGAGTTATCTTTGAGGTAAGCGTTGGAAAAGGTAAGCTTTTGGTTTGTGGATTCCCTTTAAAGGATCAGACTAATCCAGTTGTTCGCCAGCTTAGACATTCACTGATCACTTATATGAACACTCCTTCTTTTGCTCCAGAAATAGAGCGCTCTGTAAAACAACTAAAGGAGGTATTCACTTACACTGAACCTGTAGTCAGCGAAGTACCCAAAGAGTTTGATAATGCACTGCTTTATATTGAGTGTGCTGCCAGAAATGAGCAGAAGAATAAGAGTATCCCGTGGAATCCATCTCTGGATAAGGTTGTTGCCAGAAAGAAAACAACAAGCAAGGTAACTTGCGATGGTGTATGGACAGATCAAGTGGGAACAGCCTGGCATGGTAAGGAAATAGCGATGAATATAGATTGCCCCCAAGGTATGATCGGATCATTGTATCTCTTCTTTGAAGATTGGAACAACAATGGCCGTAGAGGAACAATCCAGTTTGAAGGGCGCAATTTTGAACTTCAGCATCACAAAAATGGAACATGGGTTAAGCTTCATGTCATGCGCGAAGATTCTAATGATGGCGAACTTTTATTTAAAGCAAAAGCACTTACAGGTCCGAACCTGATGATTTCTAAAGTTGTTTTGATTGAAGAGTAGTGCATGTACTTACTTCATAATTCGATTATCAGGAAGTAAGTATAGGGGATATAAAATAGAATGACAGAAGGTTGAGTAAGTTTATCACTCAACCTTCTGTCATTCTATTAATAAAGGTTATAGTCGGTACGCAGAACGCGGAATTCGGTACGACGGCTCAACTGACGTGCTATTTCCTGTTGTTCTTCAGGTAAAGCATTGATAAAGCTTTCGGAAAGTACATCGCCATAGTTGAGGAACGGATACTTGTCTGCAATATCATCGTCAACGACCACCGGTACGGTTTTGCCATATCCTTTAGGAGTGAGACGTTCTTTTTCGATTCCTGCATGAATCAGATAATTGACAACGCTTTGTGCACGGCGGTTACTCAGATCCAGATTGTATTCGGCAGAACCAATGATATCGGTATGTGAAGCCAGTTCGATAGTGATATTCGGGTTCTCGTTGAGAATCATGATCAGATAGTTCAGAGCATCCTTCGATTCAGGTCGCAGCGTTGCCTTATTGAAATCGAATAAGACATTATCGACGCGGATGGTTTTGGCTATCGGCATCAGGATAAAATCTTTTTTATAGATAAAGTCCTTTTCTTCCACTGGCGTGTCGAAATAATCCGCTACACTAAGGTAGCCTCTGCAAGAGGCCTGAACGGCATATTTTACACCTTGTTCGAGTTTAAAACGGAAAGATCCATCAGTACGAACAGGTTGTTTCTGATAGAAGCCGTTGTCGCCCACTACGTGTAATTTAGCTTCGCGGAGAGATTGCTTCCGGTCATTCTTAATAGTTCCCTCAAAGAAGCATTTAAGCTCGGGTAGCTCAAACGAATAGAGGCGGTCAAGTCCACGTGAAGCTCCACGGTCAGAACTCAGAAACCCTTTTTCTTCCAGATTGTAAAAACTGATGCCAAAATCGTCTCCTGCCGAGTTTATAGGGATTCCCATATTTTCAATCATCCATTTGCCTGCTTGATTCTCTGTAGCCTTAAAGATGTCTAATCCACCAAAACCAGGATGCCCTTTTGACGCAAAGTAGAGCACACCTGTTTCCCGAATGAATGGAAACATTTCATCTTCAGAAGTATTGATTTCTTCGCCCATATTCTCAAAGAAGGAAACTTCATTGCCGATTAGTTTTGCCCGCCAGATATCCAGTCCTCCCATACCTCCCGGCATATCAGCTACAAAGTATAGCCAGTCCCCCTGTGAAGAGACAGAAGGATGCCCGACCGCGGTTAATGAATCTTTGGTTACTTTCAGTACCTGAGGGTTGCCCCATTCATCCTCGTTGCGTTGAGAATACATGATTTCGGTGACTGCTTCGTCTTCATTTCGGGAGCGGGTAAAGTACATGCGTATGCCATCACCACTTATTGATACGGCACCTTCATCTGCTGAGGTGTTTATCTCGCCCTCAACAGCTTTCGGTTTGGCCCATCTCCCTTTTTCGTCGCGAATACTAAAATAGATATCCGCATTTTTCTGTCCAGTGATTGAGCTTTTGTCTTTTCCTTTTACCTGTCGGCGTGTAGTAGCAAAGAACAACTGTTCACCCTCTTTGCCAAGAAAAGCTGATGAATAGTCCGAACCTCCTGTGTAGTTTACTGTTGGAGCCATACGAACAGTATAGCGTGTTGCCTTTTTGCGTAAATCATCAATCTGCTCACACATTTTCAGTGTATTGAGTATGGATTCATTGGAGGAGTCAGTTTCAAGATAAAGCTTGTAATAGGCTACGGCTTCTTTGTATCTGCCCAGTTTTTGTTTTGTCTGAGCCATGTAAAGATAGACAAGAGGGTCGTTGAATTTAGCTTTGATTGCATAGTTGTAGGCTAATTCAGCACGAGAAGTTTGGTTGTGAAGTTGATAGGCACGTCCCATCTTGAAGTAAGCTTCCGCTCTTTCCTCCTTATTTTTACCCGAAATTTTACCAATAACCTTGCGGTAGGTACGTGCGGATTCATAGTACTCACCTTGATTGAACTGATCGTCAGCTGTTTTCATTGAAGCTGACTTGCAGGAGGTAAGTACTACGAATAAAAAGAGAATAAGACGTGCTATTTGCTTCATACCTGATTAACCTATCTTTTCGGGTAAAAGCAGGGAACTGTCACCATAGCTCAGGAATCTGAAATCATTGGCAAGGGCATAGTCATACACACGTTTCCAATCTCCCTTAAGGAATGCAGAAACAAGAAGCAACAGGGTGCTCTTAGGTTGGTGGAAGTTAGTTACTATTCCCTTGACAATATGAAACTGATACCCCGGTGCAATCATAATTTGAGTAGATGTCATAAGGACGTCCGTTTGTTTGCGCTCAAGGTAGTCGAGGATCTGCTGTAGAGCTTCTCTGGTGGTTATTGTTCCTAACCCGTTGTAAGGCATCCATTGGGTGACTTTTAATTCTTCTGAATTAGCTTCGGGGTTACGTGCAATAAGATTCCCGATATAGTAGAGACTCTCGAGTGTTCGCACAGAGGTTGTTCCTACTGCAATTACCCGGTCTTCGTGATGTAGCAGCTTTTCGATAAGAGAGCGTTCAACGGAGATAAACTCTGTATGCATCTCGTGTTCGGCTATCTGATCGCTTTTTACTGGTTGAAAAGTACCGGCACCAACATGTAGCGTAATTTCGCCCAAGTCGACATTTTTGCTCGTGAGCTGATCCAGTACGTGAGGAGTGAAGTGAAGACCTGCCGTAGGAGCTGCCACAGAGCCTTCAATTTTAGAATAAACTGTCTGATAAGTCTCTTTATCACTCTCCTCGGTCCGACGGTTAAGATATGGAGGAATCGGTAGCTCCCCGATAGAGTCTAACAGGTCGGCAAAGGTCAGCTGAGGATTATCCCAAGTGAACTGCACGTTATGTGTATTGCCTTTTGTCTCGAGTCTTTCTGCCGAAAGTTGAGTAGAGCCATTAGGCGTTTCCACCAAAAGCAGAAGTGCACCCTCTTTCCATTTTTTTAGATTCCCGATCATACATTGCCAGACACACGAATGAGTCTGCTGAAAAGAGAGCAGATAATCATGAGGCTGAATAGGTTCAAGGCAGAATATTTCAATCTTAGCTCCGGTAGCTTTTTGAAAGAATAGACGTGCCTGAATAACTTTAGTGTTATTGAAAACCATCAGAGAGTCTGCCGGGATATATGTTGTTATATCTCCGAAAGAGTGGGTTTCAATTTCGCCTTGTTTGTATAATAGCAGTTTGGATGTATCTCTTTTGGGTAAAGGGAATTTAGCAATTCGTTCATCGGGTAGAGGGTAATCAAACTCCTCGATCCGAATCTCTCTGGTCTTGGTCATAACTCTTTGAATTGTATTTCTAATCTATTCTACAAACGTACACAAACTTTTTTTATTGTGAAAAGTTGCTATGTTTAAAATGCTTTTGCCAGAGAGGTGTTTGGATAAAAAAAGCAAAGGCTCCTGTTCGGTGTGAACAGAAGCCTTTGGTGTTATGCGTTTTTGCAGGGGGGGATTACATCAGTCCGCGTTCGCGAAGACGAAGTTGCCATTTCCATGCCGAAGCTAATGTATCTTCTACAGATTCCTCAGCTTTCCATCCTAATACGTTATTTGCGATATCAGGGTTTGCCCATACTTTTTCGATATCTCCTTCACGGCGACCAACGATTTTATGAGCAACCTTCACGCCAGTTACCGCTTCGAATGTATTAATAAGTTCCAATACAGTCAAACCACGTCCAGTACCTAAGTTGAATGTTTCAACGCTTGATAAGCTTTTTCCTTCAAGCATACGGTTTACTGAAATAACGTGAGCTTTAGCTAAGTCAACTACGTTGATGTAGTCGCGGATGCAAGAACCGTCAGGCGTATTGTAATCGTTTCCGAATACGCTAAGCTCTTTACGAATGCCCATTGCTGTTTGAGTAACGAATGGAAGAAGGTTTTGAGGTACACCGTTTGGTAGTTCACCGATCTCTGCAGTCGGATGAGCGCCAATCGGGTTGAA
>JBOFXU010000167.1:0-8050 GCA_051654305.1 Bacteroidales bacterium
AGAGAGATCAGGTTGCCGTAATCGTCTACTTCAAACTCCAGTCCTTTCCACTCATTCATCGGATTTGCATTACGCCACGTCGGAGGCCAGTTCGCACTGTCCGGACCAAATGCTTCAATACAAATAGCAAAAAGTGAATTTTTTACTGTGTGATTGATAATCGTCTCCTTGATTTTGATTTCCAGGGCAAACTCAGAGATCGCTCCGGCATGAACTTCAAAAACATTGTTTTCGTCCAGCTCTACATCAAGCAACATATTTGCTCCCTTGTCGAACGTTTTGTACTCACGTACTTTGTAGATCCCCTGCTCCAGGATATACGGGCTGGTAGACATCGAATCTGCCGTCCCGCTAAGCGACAAACTGGTGGTCGTATGACGTACTCCATCACGCTCCAGTACCAGTTTCACCGTACTCATCTCCTCAAGTTCAGTAATCCCCCAGGTCTTGATTTTCTTAAACTGAAAACGAACCTGACCTTGTGAGGCGCTTGGCAGGATTTCATCTACGTCATTCGAACATGCTGTCAGCCCGAAAAGAAGCGTACTGACAAACAAGATGTATTTAAAGAATGATTGTTTGATCATTGATATATTTCTTAGGAAGAGATTGCTCGGGCAGGTTGCCCGGGCAATCACCTTTATGGATAACTTAATTAATTTTCAGTCGGGCATTCCGGAATACGGTTTGGTATATTCGTAAAGCCAGGAGCTTTCCCTTTTGAATCTTTACCAGCCGTTTGGTTGAATACCAGTACATGCGGGTTCCAGCAACCTAAGTAAGGGTGCTCCAGAATCCACTGTGGCAGCTCACCTGTAAAGAAGTTCAGGTTCAGACCCAGGAAGCGCAGGTTAGGCATCGACCCTACCGGAAGCGCAGGAATCTCCCCGTCAAAATAGTTGTATGAAAGTGACAGGTACTCCAACTGATTTAGTTTCTGGAACAGTTCCGGAGAAAGTGTTCCCGTCAAACCAATATCATCACGTGTATTTGTAGAAAGATCCGTTACGTCTCCTCCTTTGCGGTTACCCGACATCGAGAAGTATCTCAGATTTGGAAGCGACGATACAATATCCAATGGAATACTCTGGAATGTATTCGAGCTCAGATCCAGACCGATCAATGATTTCATATTCTTCATCTCTTCCGGCAAAGAACAAATTCCGTAACCAATCAGACTCAGATATTCCAGATTCTTCAGTTCTGTAACTTCAGCACCCAGTGGAATTGATTTGATATAACCGTTTCCATTCCCCAACAGGTTCAAAGTTTTCAGTTTTGTCAGATATTTGATAAAGAACGGAAGTGATTCATTCGTATCGAAGATAGACATAGTCAGCGAAGTTACACGTGACTCCATCTCTCCTTCTGCTCCATTCTCCACCGGAAACTCTTCTACTTTCACACTTACCCAGTTTGGCAACGGCAAACCTGATGTAGAAGGGTCATACGTTTTAAGCATTCGCGCAATCATCACCACAGCCAGCGAGTCACCCGCACGTGAAGGCAGGATTTCTGGCGAAGCTGCCTGTTTCACTTCAAACACTGTTGAAGTTGCATCCTGATTGATGTCGCCCGCTGGTTTAAGTTCCACCTGCGCCGTACGATCACCAATCTGAGTATTGATCATGTAAGAAACTTTCAGTTTACGTGGACGAGGCACCGAACCTACAGACATATCTGTTTTCTCTACCGTCAACCAGTCTGCTCCTTGCGGAAGCACCACATCAAAATCGATGTTCGAAACTACATTCACCTCAATGAATGCTTTACCCGCTTCTTCATAGTAAGGTACTTCATACAGCTCCTGCTCGGTTTTAATCACCTTCGCAAATCCAAGCTGGTTTACTTGTACCTGTTTGTATTTTGATCCTGAATAGAATGTCAGTACCGCCTGACGCTCGTTGTACAGGTAGCTTGTATCTACAAGTAACTGACAATCCATCTCACCGATTCCGTTGGCAGGTGACACCATGCACCAGTCAGCATCTGTCTCAACCGTCCACTCCGTGTCCGAAGTAATATGGAAAGACTCCGCTCCACCCTCTGCTTCGAACTGGAACGTATTTGCCGATACCTCGAATCCCGATAGCACCTCCTGCTTCTCTTCACACGAAGTCAGCCAGAACATACAAATACCTACACAAACGCATGCTAAGGTTTTGATATAATTATGTGATAATCTCATTTGATCTATAGTTTTGAGCATTGCCCCTGCGGGCAATGCTGTCTATTTATTTATGATTAATTCAATCCTTCGATCCCTTCAATGTTCTGCTCTCTGTCGCAGATCAACTTGAATGTTCCCGACATAATACGGAATGCGATATCCGCCGGAACTGAAATGTAGATGTTTGGATTATCATGAATATCCAGATAATTCACCAACATCGGGAAGTTACGCACATTGTGGATGTTATTGCTCGAAAGGTCTAACACACGAATACCCGGATGCTTGAAAATATTTTCCGGCCACTCTGTCAAACAGCGTCTTCCGGTCTTGCGGTCTGTCTGATTCGAAGCACGCATCTGACCCAAAGAAGTAACATTCAGGATATGTTCCGGGAATCTTGTGAACTGGTTAAAGCTGATATCGATACCATTCAAATACGGGAATGTTTCCGCATTGAAGATGTAAGGCATACTTTTCAGGTTATTCCCCATACACTCAAATGCCTTCAGGTTGGCCAGGTTGGTCAATGCCTCATCGCGGATAGTATCAATGCGGTTGTTCGACACACGCAAGAAATCGATAATTGATTTTGTATCCGATAGCGCTGTTGGCAGCTCGGTAAACAAGTTATCGTTCAGACTGAATGTTTCTACACGTACCCCTCTGAAGTTCGGAGAGAATTTTGTGATCTGATTTCCTGAGAAATCAATAGATCCGATCGTATAGATTGATTCGGCCGTGAAAATATCCGGGAATTCCGTCAGACGGTTCCCCGAAGCTACAATAGTCTCCAGGTCATCAGTGTTGAACCATCTTGCCGGAATTGACTCCAACTGGTTGTTGTCCACGAAACACTGAACCAGTGCCACTTGATCACCCAACATCGGCAATTGACGAAGTTTATTTGTTCCAAGATCCAGCAATCCGATTTTTGTCAGATTTGCCATATTATCCGGCACCTCTGGCAGATTCAGGAAGTTCAGATACAGGATCTGAATTTTCTCTTTCGATGGACCATCAAAAAGAGCTCTTAGAGAAGCCTGCAATTTATCTTGCTGTACATTCAGGTTGGCAGAGAAGTTGAACAAAACCAGATTTGGCAATTTCAAAACCGCTGCCGGGATTTCTGTCACCGGAGAGTTATAGATCTCCAGGTCAGTCAGGTTAGAAAGCTCAGACAACGATTCCGGAAGATCCGAGATCAAACCGTTCGCGATGCTCAGCATTGTTAGGTTCTTACAGTTTGAGATTTTCTCCGAAATACCCGAGATACGGTTCGATACGTTTCCGTATTTGATGGTCTGCGTCGCATATTTGAGTGGTTTCTCTTCCCCGAATTCTAACGTTGATTTCTTTTGCGGGTGTCTGATACGCAACTGCTCTTTCGCAATCTCCATACGCTCCGATTTCAAATCAACCCCTTTCATCAGAAGTTCCCACTTGTCAACACCTGCAGTTCCTTCTTCCGGATCTACATAATCTACATCCCCGTGGTTCCCCAGGTACAATACATCCAGTGCAGTCAATACTCCGATATCATCCGGAATTGCCCCTTTCGGGTTAAATCCACCCAGATTCAGGAAAGTCACACGACCTTTAGCTCCTAACGATACACCAGGCTGGTTCCCCCACAAGTCCATCGGACGGTGTGTACCGTCGCCGTAAGTAAACACCCAGTTTGCACCTTGGTTAAAACCTTGTCCTCTCCAGTACCAGTTCGGACCATCCATCGCTTTCCAGATATTGTACAAAGCAATGTAATCTTTGAACGCTGGCGTCAATGGCATCCCGATACTAATCGTATCATTCACCATCTTCGCATCTTCAATCTCAAATTTGTGAGGCTCGTCTACCACCATGATCAGATTGTCCTTATTATCGTAAAGACGCATCTGAGATGCTGTGTAGTCACCCGCACGCAACGAGATCGTATCCGTGTGGAACAGGTAATCTGCCGCAGCTCTGTAAGCTTTGAACTCATGCATACGAGGAGTACCACTTACCCCGTTACGAAGATCCAGTTGCACTTTGCTGATCGCTCCATACTGAAAATCGTCCGGATTGAAACCCGCTTTCATCTCAGGTTGAATCGCCGAGAAATCTTTTCCGATAAAGAACGAGAATTTCCCTTTCAGCTGAGCTTCGATCGCCAGATGCTCTACGTGAAGCTGCGACTCCAGAATCTGGAACACCGTGTTATCGTCCGGTTCCCCTTCCTGCAACACAGGTGCTTTATCACCGCTTGTCGTACCTGGCTTATACTCTCCGTAAATTTTATATCCTGTCAGTAAATAGTCTCCCGCCAAAAGTTCGATTGTTTCAGTCGTCAGACCAAGTTCAGCCGCCTCTTCGCTCACCGCCAGAAGATTCAGCGTTTGCGAGATTTGTCTGTTGTTGTAGACAAAATCCAGCTGAATTTTTTTGGCATCTTTCAGATTTTCCAGTGCATCCCCGGCAATAATCCCCTTGGTCATGGCTTTCTTGCTCAGTTTCAACTGAAAGAATCCGAAACTTCTCTCTCCTTTATCTAAATCATTGTTGTCCTGACAGCCGGTCATCACCAGGGAAACTATCAGACAAATGAAAAAGCTTAAATGAATAAATTTTTGTTTCATCGATCTCTATGGGTTTGTTCGCCGGACCAGCCGGCGAACTTACTTGTAATTAAATTAAAATATCACTCTCCGGCCTGTTCTACCAGGAATGTGTAGATTACTTTTTCTGGTTCATAGTCCGAAACATACTCATAGATCACCACTTCCTGAGAACGAGGCTGACCTGTTGTATTTTCTTTCACATCTACAACCAAAGAAAGCTTGCCCGTGTTGTCTCTTTTGAAATCAACCGACAACCACTCATGACCGTACATATTCGTAAAGATCATCTCCGGTGACTGATAGATTTCAAACGACTGCTGACCTGCACCTTTCGCGAAAGCAACATAGTTATCTTCAATCGCACACTCGAAGTCTGAAGTAGCTACACCTTGCTGAGCAAAATGCGTTTTCTTCTCGTCGTATTCCGGTTTCAGATCTCCCTCCTCATTCAGGAACAGATCGTCAAACGTCACCTCTTTCGGAGTGATTACTACGTAAGCCTCACGGCGTGCTCCGGTGTTTGTGCTCACCCAAAGTTTGAAATCATGCTTGCTCAATGGCGAACGCATCTCCTGTGCCGATTTGCCTACATGAGTTACACCAGCCCAGGTTGCTTTTTCTTTCAGTGTGAACCCATTCTGACCTGCAATCAGGTAGATATTAAACGGTGCATCCGAAAGTCCTTTGTAATCTTTTCCTGAAAGCATTGCAAAGTCAAGTTCTACCACGGCACCCGGAACTGGCTGCCAGTTCTGATCCCAACGCGAAGCCGAGAATTCAAACTCACTCGGGATAAACAGCAACGACTCGTAGTAATCTTCGCCCGTACCCGGGAAAATGATATTCACTTTGTGTTGCAAGCCCAGAGCCGTATTCTCCAGAATCACTTCCGCATTCATCTGGTCTGTGTCCAGAAGCGCATCGTTGAAGAACAACTTCACCGCTTTCTTAGTCAAAAGCGTGCTGGCATACTCTTTATCGTTGTTTGCTACTGTCAGTTTCAACCATTCCGGAAGGCTCTCATTGTTTACCGACCATCCTGTGTTCGACTCAACAATCATCTCTGCCATATAGCCGTTCGCAGCTGCCGGAGAGCGGAACATCACGAAAGATGCTGCTTCAGCTCCCGAAAGATCCTGCGTCGAAATTGTTGAAGTCGCTTTCATCGCAAGAGTGCGGGCAACCTCTGTGTGAGCTGTACTGGCAATCATCAATGCGTGCGTCATCTCTGCACGATCAAATTTTGTCAGATCTGCCTCAAACACCAGTTCGATCTGAGTGCTTACCCCTTCTACCGGTTGCTTATCGTTTTCCGAGTAGTAGCTGATCCATTCCGGCAGGTTTTTCAATTCCCAGTGACAGTTTGAAGTCACTTTTGCACGTGCCTTGAATGCTCCTCTTTTGTTAATCGAAGGATCCACCGTGAAAGCCACCTCTTCCGCATCAATCATCAGGTAAGGACCCTGAGGAAGTTGCGTGATTTCGATCACAAATGACTCCTGTTCATCCACACGAATCGTCAGGTTCGAACGACGTTCCGTAGTTCCTTCGTTCGCACGGCAGGTAAACTTCACCTCAGCCTCCCCTTTCGGTCCTACTTTCGTAGTCGGATCCAACTGAATCCACGACGTATTTGAAAGAGATGCTGTCCAGTCGCCGCCCGCATAAAAAGAGATCGTTTTCTCAAAAGCACCCGGCTCCAGGAGCACCGACGTAGTATCTATCTTCGAAGGTTCTTTGATCTCTTCTGTTTCAGAGCAGGCTGCAAACACACCCAGAATCAGAAAGAACAAGACCTTAAATATATTTTTACTTCTATACATGGTCATAATCGCTTAATTAATTTGCTTGGTTGGTAAAAGCATTAATAAGATACTTTGGCTTCAAACTCATTGGCGTTCCCGTGCTGTTGTTTTCAGCATCTGCTTCCGCCTGAGTAATCCATCGGATCACATACGGATGAACTCCGAACGAACCTACACCCGGCACAAACAACTCCAGGTTTAAGAACACCGAGCGAGCTTCCGTAATGTAATAAGAAGGATTTGAATCCACCGTACGCGCTAATACCTCTCCGTAATACGGATCGATCAGCACAAACTGTTCTTTCACCACCACACTGTTTTCAAACGGATCGTTTTCGTTCGATACGAAATCGATACGCAGGTCACGCTTGTTGCTGAACGTATTTTTCAACAAAAGGGTATTCCCGTCAAACTCCTGTGTTGTTGCCAGGAAGCTGGTCATTCTGTCTGCAAATGGAAACGCTGCATAGAAACGTACATTCCCTACAAACTTATCGATCGAGAAGTCCGGACATTTGATCAGCAACAAACGTGCTTCCTGTCCGTAGATTCCCCAAACTTCCTCCTTGGGAGCCAAAAGTTTCAACGAGATCTGAAGGTGTTCTCCGTAAACGATGTTATCGTACAATCCCTTCAGCTTTACCGAAGCTTTTGTTTCGCCTGCCTTGATGGTCACATTCTGCGTCAGCAGCTCGTAGTGAACCCCCTCGATGGCATTTGATTTTTTGATTACGACCTCAATCCCGTAGGTTTTATCTTTCGCCTGAGCTTTGGTCAGCGAAACCGGAAACTCAAACACCGACTCCGCATCGGGAGTCACCGGCACATAGGCCATAGAATCCGCAAACATTGCATATTCTCCCCCTTCATACATAATTGCATCTTTCGAGCAACTCATCAGGGTAGAGATAAAAAGCAATACCAAAAAAACCGGATTTAATATAATTTTTTTCATTGATAATCTCTTTTAGAGCGAGTGGAAGAGCTGCAAGCAGATCATCCACCCGGCATGTATTACTTCTTGTTACTTGGATTTGGCTGAACAACTCCTGAAGTAGCATCCAATTCGTGTTGAGGAATTGGCCAAGTAAATTCTACGCGATCCGGAGTTACTTTCAACTGATTGTTGGTTGGACCATCAATCGTATTATTTTGTTTTCTACGCTCAAACCCTTTGCCCCAACGTTTCAGGTCAGACAGACGGAAACCTTCCATGATCAATTCGCGGAAACGTTCGTTCTGAATTTCCTGCATGATTCTCGATGGATCATACTGCCCACCCGCAAATCCGATGATACGTTTTGCTCTCAACGCATTCAGCGAGTTGCTGGCTGCCATATTGTCGCCCAGTTGAGCTGCAGCTTCTGCGTGAATCAGGTAAACTTCCGACAGACGGAACACTTTCGGCATATTTACGAAGTAACGACCTGCTCCTGCATCGATATCCGCATTCCCCGGATATTTACGAAGGATCG
>JBOFXU010000168.1:0-2502 GCA_051654305.1 Bacteroidales bacterium
GTGGTAAATGTAGCTGGCACTTCAACCAAAGTTGTGGTAAAATAAATCGAATAGGTAACAAGTAAAACTCAACAGAGTGGCGGCAAATTCAAGGATTTCTGCCACTCTGTTTTTTCTTAATAACACGAACAAACATCTATAATACAATGAGAAAGCTATTTGCACTAACATTAGCTATTTGTGGATTTCTAAATATGTATGGTCAGTACGATGACCAGATGAAGGAACAGCGACGCGACTTCTTCAGAACCATGCCCATCAGTTCGAGTGATATTGTTTTTATCGGGAATAGTATCACGAATGGAGGTGAATGGCAAGAGTTCTTTCCCGAACTTAATATCATCAACCGTGGGATCAGTGGAGATAGAACCACACATACCCTAAATCAGCTTCAGCCTATCTTAGAAGGAAAGCCTCAAAAGGTATTTATCAAAATTGGAACAAACGATGGTCCTTCAGATACAAATAATCCGGGGATTGCCAGCCGTATCGCTCAAATAATAGATTCATTTCTAATAAAATCCCCAGATACGAAGGTTTACATCCAATCAGTTCTGCCACGCAACGGCAACCAGAGTATACGTGATCTTAACTCAAGAATTCAATCGGTTTGTGAGACAAAAGGAGTTACTTATCTGAATGTGTATTCTGAGTTGAAAAATGCAGATAGCACATCTCTGAATGCTAATTACCACAATGATGGCCTGCATCTCTTAGGATCTGGTTATTCCAAATGGGCTCGATTTCTTAAAACGCATATAGGTGCAACAAAATTAGGGATCGACACGGTAGAGAGTGTAACGCAAATAAGCGGACTTAACGCAAACTATACCAACCAGCGTGCAACGCTTTTTGGAACTCTGAAAGGAACAAGTAGTGATATTCTTTTTGTAGGAGATGATGTAATAGACTGCGTCGAGTGGCGTGAAATGTTCCGCAACAAAAATGTAAAGGGACGCGGTACGGGTGTATCTGTATCAACTTCTTTGTGGATTAACCAATTAGCTACGGTGTTGCAGAACAAAATCTATGCGAATTACCAGAATGTAAAGCCTGCAAAAGTATTTATTTACGCTGGTGCAAATGATATGGTAAAAAACGGCAAAGATGAAAATTTTGTAACAACTCACATGAAGACGATGGTTGATTTCATTCGTCAGCAATCTTCTCAGACAGAAGTGTATATTCAAGGTTATCTTCCACATTCCGACTCGAATATTTCATCACATCTTATTCGTGCGAACAATGCACTTAAAACTCTTGCTGAAAGCTATCCCTCTGGAGTTACCTACATCGATCTGTTCGGAGCATTCAAACAGACACAGAGTAATGCAATCAGCGGAAAATACACTTTATCAGGCAATGCACTTAACGCTAAAGGATTCCTGCACTGGGCTCAGGTAGTTGCCCCTTATGTAGATGCAAATATAGCTCCTGTTCCAGAACCTGAAAGTATCGTTGCTGTTATGCCCGAGAAAGGACCGCTGGTAAGCAACAACGAAGGAGATCACTGGTACTATGTAAAAGCGCAACGGGGCGCAGGTGGTGAACAATATATGACGGCGAACACTGACAATACCATCACACAAGGAGCCTACACGAAATCAGGATATCAACACTGGAGAGTAGTAGAACACGAAGATGGATTTATTTTACAAAACAGAATTACGGGAACTTATCTGAATAGTGCAGGTAGTGGTCTTCTTACTCATATTAAAGAGTTACCGGTCAAATCCCTGCAATTCCGCACGAGCCAGGATGGTACTATTGCTGCTGCCGACCGTGATCGCTATTTTTATCTGGAGAATATTGGTGCAACTGCTACATCGGCAACATTCCGTCTTCATGCAACCAATAGTGGGTACAATTTCAGAGCTATGAACTGGGCAGGAAATGCCAACGATCACTCTTCCTGGCATTTTATAGTAGCTGATGAGAACGATTCACTCGAAGAGGAGCAAGTTCAGAATATCCTTCCCGATCCTTTGGTGCATATCCCATCGATTACGCTCAACGGAAATGCTCCCTATCGCCTGTCCGATAAGGACTGGAATCTGATTAAAGATCTCGAAGAAGGAACTATCGTTCTAACACTTCGCACCGAAAGTATCAGCCCGACAGGTGTACAATATCTATTTGCCTCATCAGACACAACGACCAACAACTATACAGGAGTCACCCTGAATGGGCAATATGTACGTATTCAGTATATGCAACCTGGCAAAGATGAAGGATGGTTTACAGCATCTGGCACTACCCCATCGTATGCTACCGACGTAAAAGTGGTCTATCGTGCAACCAAAAGCAATGGCTTTTACAACCTCAATGTAAACCAAAATTACACCAAGACCTTTGAAGCCGGTACTTACCTGAACTATCAGTTTATCAAAAACTATCTCGGCGATAATAGTAGTAATGCCTTCTATGTAGGAGGTGTAGCTACTGGAGATAACAAGAATAAATTTCCACTGAAAGGTACGATCACCAACTTCACCGTGTACA
>JBOFXU010000169.1:0-2584 GCA_051654305.1 Bacteroidales bacterium
ATCCCCTACCCAAATAGGTAAGGATGGAAGAATTATGGAATGGGATAAAGAGTACGAAGAGGTAGAGCCCGGACACAGACACATTGCACACCTATATGCCCTTCACCCTTCAAATCAAATCAATCAAGAAACACCATTACTTATGGAAGCCTCTAAGAAATCAATCGAATACCGCCTGGCAAATGGTGGTGGACATACAGGATGGAGTATGGCTTGGTTAATGAATATGAGAGCGCGTTTGATGCAAGGAGAAGAAGCTTTGGAATCCTACAAGGCTCTGCTGAGCAAATGTACCCTGAACAATTTGTTTGACAATCATCCTCCGTTTCAAATAGATGGAAATTTTGGAGGGACAGCTGGTGTTGCTGAGATGCTTATTCAAAGCCATTCAGACAAAACTATCTTACTACCTGCTCTTCCAAAAGAATGGAATTCAGGGAAAGTAAAAGGACTCGTTGCAAGAGGTGGTTTTGTCTTGGATTTTGAATGGAGCGAAGGAATAGTAAAAAAAGCAGTTATCTACTCGCGAAATAATAACCAAGCAAGACTTCTGATCAACGGAAAGGAAATTACACTTGATTTGAAAAAGGGAAAATCTACCCTCATCAATTTGCAATAAGACTAATCGGCAAAAAAGAAAAGGCTCCCTGCTTATCAATAGCAGGGAGCCTTTTTAGCTCTTTATATTGTAAATCTTGATTATGCACTCAATCGTTCGAGATCTTCATTCTCCTCTTCTGCTTCTTGAATAAATTTGTTACTCATTCTATTAAATCGAGAGATAAACAGTACAGATGCAGTTGTCAAACCAAACACAAAGCCCATCCATATACCGATAGTTCCCATATTCAAAACAAAGCCACAGAAGTATCCGACCGGTATATTAATTAATATATAAGAAACCATCGCATAGAGCATTGGTCTCTTCACATCCGAAATGCCACGTAGAGCTCCTAAAGAGACAACTTGTAATCCGTCAGGAATCTGATAAATGGCACAAATGATCAACAACTGACCCGACATGGCAATAACCTCGGGATCTGAAGTGAAAATCATAGGCAACTGATTTCGGAAGATAATCATCACGGCTGCTGCTAAAATGACAGTACCCAACGTCAGGTGAAACGAAGCAAATGCCGCTTTACGAAGATCTCCGTAAGCTTTAACTCCTAACTGGTGACTCACACGAATGGTTGTTCCTGCACTTAACCCACTTAAGATCATAAAAATCATATAAGACATATTCATGGCTATCTGATGACTTGCTAAAGCTATCGCTCCAAGCCAACCTACCATAACAGCAGTGAAACTAAATGCCATTTGTTCTACAAAAATCTGAGTTCCAATCGGCAAGCCTACTTTGGCAACCTGCAGCATTTTTTTTGCAGAAAAGATGTTATAACTAAAAAGAGAGAAATAATGTCTCAGTGACTTTTTATATAAGAAGACTGCAAAGAAGAGCACTGGCATAAGAATTCTTGAAACCAGTGTAGCATAGGCTGCTCCAACAACACCATACTCCTGAAAGCCCATTTTACCATTAATCCACAAATAGTTCAGTACAATATTTACCAGATTTGCGAAAATAGTAATCATCATGGCTGTTCTTGTATTCCCGATCCCCTCCATAAACTGTTTAAAAGAGAGAAATATCATCAATGGAAACATCGATAAAACCATGACATGGAAATATGGAATCGCTAACTCCGCTACACGTTCTGTTTGCCCCATGCTATTCATGAAAAAGGAAATACCAAACATGACACCTCCTACCAAAAAAGCAAAGATCAAATTTAAAACGAATGAGTTTTGGAAGAGAGATACGGATTCTTGTTCTTTTTTCTCGGCATAGGCCTTACCTATTAAAGGTGTAAGTCCCAATGCTGTCCCCATACTAAATAGTAATCCCACATTAAAAACAGCATTTGCAAATGAGACAGCTGCCAATTCTACAGCCCCTAACCTTCCCACCATCATCGTATCTGCCATTTGAACAACAACCTGCCCTAACTGAGAGAGCATTACTGGCACTGCAATTGCTAAATTGTTTTTGTAAAATGGAATGTAACTCTTAAAATTCATACACTTTTCAATTTTCATTTAAGCCAACTCCAATGACTTAGGGGTTATAAAAACAAAGGCCTTCCGTCAAACGAAAGACTATAATTATGTCACTTTGTTCTTGCACGGAACAAAGGCCCAAACTTTTATGTGATGAAAAGGGGAAAAAATCTGAATAATGAAGGTAGTGGAGTTTACCTTGTTTTAATTGGGTGCAAAGATAATTCAATCTTACCAGATTGAAAAACAAAGACCTCCATATAAATATTTAAATTATCTACAATTTACATATTAGAACTGAAATAGATAAAAAGTGGACTTGGGGCAGATAAATTTCATCCTTGTGGCAAGAAAGCTACTCGAACAATTTTTTTTAAGTCTGTTATTAATTGACCTGATTCCCTACCATTATGTCAAATTCCTAATCGCTGAGAAGGCGATAGATCTCACCGTAATTATTTTATCTCCGTACATGCTACGCAGGATATATTTACACAAACAACTTACAACCAGCGTATTACAG
>JBOFXU010000170.1:0-3185 GCA_051654305.1 Bacteroidales bacterium
GTAGCACGAAGAATGATGAAGCCGGAAGAAATTGTGTTTGCAGAGGTGAAACAAGCTGTAATCCGGTTATTTGCTGAGGAGCTCTCTGTACAGGCATTGTTGCATACGCGTCATCGGGTCAGACGTTCGCTGGAGCTAATGATCGACCGCAAGGTGTCTGATATTAAGGAGCTGGAGGAACATATTCGTAATCTGACAGTGGACTTTGATACCAATGGGATTTACGAAAATCTGTTGCAACAGTTCAAGACCTATGTTACCAAGCAGGACTATGTTTCGATTCTCAGAGTTTATAACCACAAAGGGATGTTGCCTCGTAGTAAGGTATTTCAACTCTGTGGTTTGAGTTCCAAAGAGTCGTATCTGAACTTTATCATCTCGCTGCTAAAAGAGGGGAAAGAGGAGGCTGAAGAGATACGAAGAGCAATCAAGAATTCGCTTGGTGCAGAATGATTTTATCTTTTTTTCGCCCTATTTGGTAAAAAACTTACGATAAACAGGATATTTTCTTACTTTTGCCTTATATAATGATGTAGATATGATTAGTAAGATAATTGACGAGAGCAAAATACAGCAGACTAAAAAAGCGATAAGCAAGCATAAGAAGATTGTTATTCTGGCACATCAGTCACCTGATGGCGATGCGATTGGATCTTCATTAGCGATGTATCACTTTTTGCTTGAACTCGAAAAGGATGTTCAGATCATTGTTCCTGATGGCTTTCCAAGTTTTCTGGGATGGCTTAAGGGGAGTGGGGAGATTTTGATCTATGATAAATACCCACAGTATGCACAAGAAGCTATTGAAGCTGCTGATTTAATTTTGTGCATGGATTTCAATTCTCATCACCGGATTGGAGAAGCTTTGGGGCAATTGTTACAAGCATCGAATGCGAAGAAAATTCTGATAGATCATCATCTTGATCCATCATCAGATTTCGACGTATCTCTTTCTTATCCTTCTATGTGTGCAACAGGAGAGGTTGTGTTCAGACTGATCTGCCGCATGGGATATTTTGAGGAGATCAATCGTGATTGTGCCGAAGCAATCTATACGGCAATGATGACTGATACAGGTCGTTTTTCATATAATTCGGATTCTCCGGAAATTTACTACATCATTGCTGAACTGATCAAAAAAGGAGTCAATAAAGACGAGATTGTTCGGCGTGTTTTTCAGAATGAATCCCTTGACCGGATTCGTCTGCGTGGTTTTATTCAGTACGAAAAACTGAAGGTCCTACCGGAACTTCAGTCGGCATATATAACTCTAACTGATGAGGAGCAGCAACGTTTTAATTTAGTCAAAGGGGACACTGAAGGGTTGGTGAATATCCCATTAGATATTAAAGGTATTAATTGCTCTGCTTTCTTCAAAGAAGACAAAGAGAGCAACAAGATAAAAGTGTCACTACGCTCTATCGGAAATATTGCAGTGAATGAACTGTCAAATAAATATTTCAATGGCGGAGGACATAAAAATGCTGCCGGGGGGAGTTGGAATGGATCAATGGAAGAGGCTGTAGCACTATTTGAACGTGTGATTGCAGACTACATTTCAAAATAGATTAAGAGTTTAATTAGCTAAAACACAAAAAATACTAATGAGAAAGTTATTTTATTTTATCTCGCTTTTTCTTGTGGGGATTATGGTGGTTTCTTCGTGTAGCAAAACTAAGAGCTACTCGCAGTTGCTGAGTGAGGAAAAAGACGCAATCAAGAAATTTATCAGAGATAGTTCTTTTGTTATTCATGATGAGTTACCTAAAGAGTTTGGTCCAAAAGACTATTACAAATTTCAGAGATATCAGGATGCTGATGTTTACGAGGTTTATGTGAACATCGTTAGTTTCGGAGATACAACTCGTGCTAAAGAAGGAGATAAAATACTTCTTCGTACAGATGATGCAATCAATGTGAAAGATAATTCTATCTTCTATACTGGGAATATCCATGGAGGAAATTTCCCGTTGCAGTTTATCAATAAATATCCATTTTCGAACTCAGGGGGATGTTTAGGATGGGCTTTGCCACTCGAGCATATCGGTGTTGGTGCTGAGTTGAAATTGATTATCGGTTCTAAATCAGGTTTGTCTAACCAACAACAGTCTGTAGTTCCGTTATTCTTCAAATCTTTGACTTATTCAGCGATCCTGTAAACTGTATGCCGGATATTATCCGTAAAGTTTAGAATGAACAGCGGATGATCCGACCTAAATTAGACTATGAATACACCCAAATATTTATGATAAAACTATGACACTAATTAAGTCTATATCTGGAATTCGCGGAACTATCGGAGGTAAAGCAGGTGACGGATTAAATCCTTTGGATATTGTTAAGTTTACAACTGCTTACGCTACATTTATTCGCAGAACAACAAAAGTTGAATCGAATAAAATCGTTGTTGGACGCGATGCTCGTATCTCAGGTGAAATGGTTCAGCACATTGTTGTCGGAACATTGATGGGAATGGGATTCGATGTTGTTAATATTGGTTTGGCAACAACGCCTACTACAGAATTGGCGGTGACAATGGAAAAAGCATGTGGAGGAATTATCCTTACAGCGAGCCATAATCCGAAACAATGGAATGCACTAAAACTTCTGAACGAAAAAGGGGAATTTCTGAATGCCGCAGAAGGACAAGAAATTTTAGCTTTGGCTGAAGCGGAAGATTTTGATTATGCTGATGTGGATACACTTGGAAACGAGGTGGTAGATCACTCTTATACTCAGAAGCACATTGAAAGTGTACTTGCACTTGAATTGGTGGATGTGGATGCAATTCGCAACGCTGGATTTAAAGTTGCTATCGATTGTGTGAACTCTGTAGGTGGTGAAGCGATTCCTGCGCTTCTTGATGCGCTTGGTGTAGCAAAAGTGGAGAAACTTTATTGCGAGCCGAATGGTCATTTCCCTCACAATCCGGAACCACTGCCAGAACACCTTACTGAAATCTCTTCGCTTATGAAAGAAGGCAAAGCAGATGTCGGTTTTGTGGTAGATCCAGATGTTGACCGTCTTGCTATTGTTTGCGAAGATGGAAGTATGTTCGGCGAAGAGTATACATTGGTAGCTGTAGCTGACTATGTGTTGTCGAAAACTCCGGGGAATACGGTTTCAAATCTAAGTTCAACTCGTGCACTTCGCGATGTGACTCGCAAGTATAGCTGCGAACACAG
>JBOFXU010000171.1:0-5344 GCA_051654305.1 Bacteroidales bacterium
GGTTTCAGCAAGGACGATACTGGGAACTCAAACAGGGAGATCTGAGAATTATCACTCAGAATGTTCCTGAAGTTGAAATGGCCATTCCTGTACTTTTCGGAGGCGGAGGTACAGACAATACCGTGTATAAAGATAAATCAGGATCTTTCCGCACCAAAGGAATCAACGAATACTTCTTTAAGATCGAACCGATGAAAATCCTCGAAGGACGTTTCATTAACCGTATTGATGTTTCAGAGGGACGAAAGGTGTGCGTGATCGGTGAGAAGGTATACAATGACCTGTTTTCAAACAGCCCCAAAACTTTAGGCGAATATGTACGGGTAGACGGAATCTACTTTCAGGTGATTGGTGTCGTTAAAGCAACTACGATGATCAATATCAACGGAAGTACTGATGAAGCCGTATTTATTCCGATTTCTACAATGCAAAGAGCCTACGGTAAGGGAGACGAAGTCCATCTGATCGGTGTCACGGCCCGGGAAAATAAATCTATTACAGATGTTGAAGAAAAAATCGGACGTCTGATTCGCGACAGCCACTCCATTCATCCCGAAGATAAATCGGCTCTCTGGATGATGAACATTGAGAAAGAGTTCCAAAAAATCAACCTGCTTTTTCTGGGTATCTCAACGCTCATCTGGATTGTAGGTATGGGATCGCTTGCTGCAGGTGTAATCGGTGTCAGTAATATTATGGTGGTAACTGTTCAGGAACGTACAAAGGAAATTGGTATTCGACGTGCACTCGGTGCTAAACCTGTAGAGGTTATCATGCAGATCGTACAGGAGACAGTCGTTCTAACGGTGATCGCCGGTCTTTTGGGACTAACTGCCGGAGTAGGTATTCTGGGACTTGCCGGACGAATTCTTGAAGCCTCTCAATCAGACAGTGTCTTCTTCAAAGATCCTCAGATTACTTTCCAGGTTGCCATCGTAGCTTCTGTTATTCTAATCATCTGTGGAATTTTTGCAGGATTAGTTCCCGCCAACCGGGCACTTCAGATCAAAGCGATCGATGCTATACGTGAAGAGTAACCTTAGGGTTGAAATCTAAATTAACAATGAAATAAAAACACGATACATATGAAAAAGATATCAAAAATTATCGGAATGATTTTTCTGGCAGTCATTATTCTAAGTTCTTTCGTATTCTTATGGAAGAAAGCACAGCCAAAAAAACTCTATTATTCGATTGAAAGTCCAACCATTCAGAACCTGGAAAAGAAAACAGTGGCTACTGGTAAAGTGGAACCACGTGATGAAGTTCTTATTAAACCACAAACATCCGGAATTGTTGAAGAGGTTTACAAACAGGCCGGAGAAGTTGTTAAGTCTGGTGATATCATTGCTAAAGTAAAAGTGATCCCGGAAATGGCATCACTGAGCAATGCCGATTCTCGGGTTAATCTGGCTAAAATTTCTCTGGAGCAAGTTGCAGCAGAATATAATCGCCAAAAACAGCTGTTTACGAATGGAGTCATCTCCAAAGAAGAGTTCGAGAAGAGCGAAGCTATGTACAAAAAATCAAAAGAAGAGTTGGAAAACGCCAAAGATAACTATGACATTATCCGCTCAGGGATCTCTAAAAAGGGAAATGCATACAGCACGACACAAATTCGTGCGACTGTCTCAGGGATGATTCTGGATGTTCCGATCAAAGTAGGTAACTCCGTGATCATGTCTAACAACTTCAACGACGGGACAACTATTGCATCAGTAGCCAACATGAATGATATGATCTTCCGCGGAAACATCGACGAAACTGATGTGGGCCGTATTCGTGAAGGAATGCCTATCCAGCTGACTTTAGGAGCTATCCAGGGAAAAACATTCAATGCCACCCTGGAGTATATCTCACCAAAAGGAAAGGAAGAGAACGGTGCAAACTTGTTTGAGATTAAAGCTGCTGTAGAGATTCCCGATACAGTGTTCGTTCGGGCTGGATATAGTGCAAATGCCGAAATCGTTCTTCAAAGAAAAGATAAGGTACTTACTATTCCGGAATCATCTATTGAATTCTCAAAAGACACTGCATTTGTTTATCTGCTTACTTCAGGCAAAGCAGAAGAACAGACATTCGATAAGAAAAGAATCAAAGTAGGATTGTCAGACGGTATCCGCATTGAGGTCCTTTCGGGTGTAGAAGAGAAAGATCAGCTAAGAGGAAATATCATTGATAAGAAAAAAGACTAAGTATGCGTAAGATCATTCTAAGCCTGGCACTGGCAGCTGCCATGTCACCGGCATTCGCTCAAAAAGCCTGGACTCTCGAGGAGTGTATCAGATATGCCATTGCACATAATCTCGATTTAAAAAAGATGGATCTTCAACGTCAGAACAGTGAAATATCACTGAATACTTCGAAGATGAGCCGACTTCCGGATCTGAATGCCGGACTCGGACAAAGCTTCGGCTTCGGACGTTCTAAAAACCGGGATGGTGTACTTGCCGATCGCAACTCAGCGTCTTCAAACCTGAATGCAAGCATGAGTGCTCCGATCTTTACCGGATTGCGTATCGCCAATGAAATTGAAGCGAATAAACTGGCACTTAAAGCCATCACAGAAGAGCTCAACCAGTCTCGTGACGATTTAAGCATCCGGATCACCAACCTTTTTCTGCAGGTATTATTTAACAAAGAGCTGCTGAAAATATCGGAAGAACAACTGGCACTGTCCAAAGATCAACTAAACAGAACTGAATTACTGGTAAAAGCTGGTAAAAGCCCTGAATCAGATTTATACGAATCACGCGCAAGTTACGCCGCCAACGAACAGTCACTCGTGGAAGCCCGCAATGCTTATATGCTGACTCAACTCGATCTGGCTCAGGCTCTCGAGATAGAAGACACAAACTCTTTCGCTGTTCAGGAACCTGTTCTCGAACAAGCCATGCTTAATGGAGAGGCTCTTCTGACCGAGAAAAATACAATCTATGAATCAGCCCTCAGAAACCGTTCGTCGATGAAAGCTGCAAAATATCGTATTGAAGAAAGCCGTAAAAACTTAAACATCAGCAAATCTGGCTACATGCCAACACTGAGTTTCGGGGCCAATTACTCAAACGGATACTTTCACAACTACGGGTCAGAAAATGCACAGTTCAACTCCTCATTTTCGGAGCAGCTGAAGGCAAACAACAGCTATGGACTGGGATTCAACCTGAATATCCCTATCTTTAATCGTTTTGCAACTCGTAACCGCGTAAAATCAGCTAAGATTAATGTCGTGTTACAAGAGATAAACCTTGTTCAGGCGGAGAAAAACGTAAAAAAAGAGGTGGAACAGGCGTACTACAATGCTCAGGCATCAAACGAAAAGCTGAAAGCTGCAGAGAAAGCATTGGAAGCAACTCAGGTTTCTTACCAATATATGCAACAACGCTATGAAGCGGGCAAAGCTACCGCCTTTGAATTTGGTGAACTTAAAAACCGCATAGGAAAAAGTGAAGCTCAGCTTGCTCAGGCGAAGTATGAATTTATCCTTCGTTGTAAAATCCTTGATTTCTACATGGGTAAACCAATTGAGCTATAAGAACTTTATTCTCCATAAAAAAGGGAGTTTCAGAAGCGAATATCGCTTCTGAAACTCCCTTTTTTATTCCTTGAACCTTCCCCCGATTGTCTTTTTTAATAACTGATCGGCAGTAAGGGTATGTTACCCTCCTGATATTGGGTTTGATTCACCTTATAAAGAATCAAAATATCTGTATTGTCATCCCTCCTGCAACGTAATCGGAGCACAAAATTCCATGGTGATCCGGTTTAGCTCATTTGGTTCTCCAACAATCCAGACCAGGTCCCCCTGGCTAAAAGTGATCTCCTGATCAATGTGCATTTTCTTCCCATTTTCTCTTTCGAGAGCAATCAGCATACTATGGTACTTATTCTTAATCCCAGACTCCATAAGCGATTTTCCATCCAGGAAAGAGTCTGCTTCAACTACAAACTTAGCCAAAGTAACCTCAGGAGTCGCATCTTCTCCGCGAACCGGATTATTCTTGAGTGCTTCTCCAAATTCGGTGATCTCCTGATCAGATCCCACAATAGTTACTACATCAAACGGGAAGAGCTGATCTCGGGCATTCGGGATATTAATCCGCTTATCACCCCGCAAAATACTCACTATACTAATCCCAAACTTCTTACGAAAATCTGCTTTATAGAGGTAAACCCCTGTCAGGAAGCTATCCTGAGGAACCGTAAAATGGGCCGTATGAAGCTCTGGAGAGATAAACGAAAGAGCCTTTTTATGCCCATGTTCCTTCTCTCGCATGTTATATAGAATATTTCGCTCAAGATGCTTCATCGCTCTTTTCATCGGACGGAAAAACAGAATCACAAGAACCGCACAGAGGACAAGCGCAAAAACAAATCCAAGCCTGTTCTCAAACAAATATCCAAGCAACCCGATCAGAATGGTCATAGCGATAAAAATACGGAACATCTGTAAAGCTACGAGCTTACCATGATTAAACGTCGAATCGTCCCACAACTGAGCAAATACGGCTTTATTCCCAAACTTCACTATCAGTGCCCATATAAATGGAACAGTAGGAATAATCACCAGAAACAGATGTAGAAATTCCTGTGCAAATCCCGTGATGTACCGGTCGAGCAATGGGAATAAATAACGAATAATCAGAAATACAGAGCCAAGAGGCAAGACTGTATAGACGGAAATCTGCTTGAAGTATCCGTTGAGATAAATATGCCATAGACTTTCCGAATTCTTAGGTTCCATTCCCGAAGCATATCGGTTCAGAAAGAGTTGCATTTTTTCGGGCAATATTCGAGTCAGACGTTCGTAAGCCGGATCTGCCAGACGCATCATCAAGGGGGTCAAAAAGGTAGTAATTACAGATACGGCTACAATAATCGGATAAAGATATGGAGCAATCACTTTTAATTGTACTCCCATCGTTGCCAGGATAAAAGCAAACTCCCCTATCTGAGTCAGACTAAATCCGGCTTTTATTGCTGTATAAAGACGCTGACCAGACAGCAAAATACCAAGCGTAGCAAAAATCAGCTGTCCACCGATCACACTCAGTGCAATCAGACAGATGACACCCCAGTACTCGACCAGAATCGAGAGATCCACCATCATTCCGACAGAGACAAAGAATATAGCTCCGAAAAGATCTTTTACGGACGAAGTTACTTTTTCTATCGCATCCCCTTCTACAGTTTCGGCAAAGATAGATCCCATAATAAAGGCTCCAAGTGCTGAGGAGAAGCCCACCCGATTTGCAAAAATCACCATAAAAAGACAAAAACTCAACGCTACAATAAGCAACATTTCTGAATTCATATAGCGTTTAAGTTTACGCAATAAGGATGG
>JBOFXU010000172.1:0-9826 GCA_051654305.1 Bacteroidales bacterium
GAAAATAGAGAAAGCATCTTTTAGCTCAGCACGGAAAATGCTAAGACTCTCTTTACCATCTTTGAGGTATCCCCCCACAGAGAAACGAACGAGCCCTGTAGAATAAGGAACAGCTGCAATACCTCTGTAGAATGCCAGATACTGGCAGAAGCTAAGAATATCGGCATAGGAATATCCTCCTTTGATCCGGAAGTTAAACAGATAAGATCCGTCTGATGCCAACCATTCGATATTCGGATTGTTAAATTCAGCACACACTTCGCGAGCAACGTCTTTCGCCAGGTTCATGCGCTCCAGCGATTCTGTGCGGAAGTTTTTGTTTACCCGGAACTTGTTGAGGTTATTTACCAGCTGTTTCTGATAGTAAACAAAGAATGGCTCATCGTCATATTTAAAGTCGTCCGGCAAATGAAGGATATCCAGTTTGTCCAGAGCAACCAATTCATCCAGTAGGAACAAATACAGCGGACTACCTTCAAATTCAGCGGTCTCGTGCAATTGTCTGTTTGCAATGCTATTCGCATTTGATTTCTGAGTACGACCGATTTGCTCTTGAATAAAGCGCACGATTGAATCTTTGATCTTAAAGCGTGATGCATTTTTCGGAAGTTCACTTTCAAGCGTATCCTTGATTTTCTTAGCCACCTGTGCTACTTCCAGCAGGTTGTTAAGTTGTAACAGGGAGTTGTTGTTGCCATGCGAAGCAGAGTTGTGCTTACGTACAAATGCAACAATGTCTTTTGCCTGAGGTGTAACAGCCAATGCACCCAAACGATCACCAGTCGCCGATAGATTTTTCGTTGTCGACAGGGACGAAACGGCTTTGATGTTCGCTTGTGCATTGATGTTGTTGATGATATAACGCGAAAGGGTTCTCCATTTCGGCATATCTTCGCCTTCAATCTTCACACTGTCAGCATAAGCCTCATCCAGGAATAACGTGATTTTGCAGCTATTCATGAAACGAAGGAAGTTGTTGACAGCTTCAGAGTTGAAGTCGGTGTACCCGGTAGGATTGTTCGGGTCGTTAATTAAAATAGTTGTGTTTTCGCAGAATAGATCCCAAAGACTACCGCTGTCGTCAAACAGTGCCAGCGTAGATTTAATACGCTGAAGTCTTTCAGTCAGACGTTGGTAAGCCAAACGCCCATCTTCAAGATTTTCTATTTCAATATCAAATGGGTTGATATCGAAAGAGTCGTCCGGCAGAAGGTCTTTGTATTCCCATGCCTGAATGGCATTGTAAATAATGTAGGGTTTAGGACGTCCGTTCGCATTGAACAAGAGGTCACGGATAATCATCTGTACAGAATCAGAAATAGAGGTCTGCTCGAGATTACCCAGTGCCGACAAGAAATCTTTTACGATCACTTGGTCTTCTTCAGACAGGGCACGATATTTATCACGGATACCCAGATCATTCAGGAAGTTATCGTAACGCCCCTTATTGTTCGACTCGTTATCGATCTTCGTGATATAGGTCTGGTATTTTTCTAAAAACAGGTTGATGCCGAAGTTTTTGTGGAAATGATTTTTTAGCGTCCGTTCGTAATTACTTGGGATGATGCTGAGGATCAGTTCACAGGCACGATACACCTTCGGCGATAGTTTGTGATGTGGTTTTTGTAACAGATATTTTCCGTAGGTACGGATCTGGTTACGTCCACCTCCTTCGAGCACGCTCAATACATCAATCTGTTCGCTGTTCGAATAGAAATACTGACGTACGCGTTGCTCAAACTCTTCGATGAGTTCGCGGGTTTGAGACTGGCGGTTTTCCTCCTTATGACAATTCTCAAGGAAGTAAATAAAGTCGCGCAGTTTTTGTATTGAATATTTATCCTGTACAATTTTGCGGGCAAAGTGGTCCAGTTTGAAAACGTTCAGACGTTTCATCGGATCTTTGTCAGTGCCCACCTGCTCATTGAGGATAGCGACGATCTCTTTATCATACTCCGTAATCTGAGTTTCTATTTTTTCGCGGAACTCAGACAGGTACGACGGGTTAACATTCTCCAAAATCAGTCGCAGGTTAAGTTGCGTGCTGGCTGGAGAACCTAATTTTTTCGTATGTACTTTATTCAATGAGTTGATAATTCCGTTGTGAAAACAGAATACAAGAGAAGTATTCGAGCTGCGGCTCTCTTTAGAGTCGTCAACAATAACGATACGGGTTAATAATGGGAACCATTTTTCCCCCGAATAAGGATTAATGCGAGCATGTCTTACTTTCACCACAAAGACAGAAGTGGAGTCGAGAAGCATTTCGTTAAAAAGCTCATCGCCAGTAGGATTTTCCATCACTCGTACAGCTGCACGGTTGAACACATCGCCACAAAGTAACTCAACGGCTTTATCTGCACGTCCCGACACTACGGTTGGGATCATACCGTTTAATCCTTTGAAGTTTACCGCCCAACGCGCACGATTTAGAAAATCGTTCACTTCGGCTTTTGTGGTGTAGTGGGTACTTTGGCTAATCATCTGCTCGAGCGTATCCATCAGATAGTTCCAGTGTGCTTCGTTCAGATCACCGGTAACACCAATGACATCGCGGTATTTGCGCAGGTCAGAAACTTGTCCGCCTAACTGGACCTGAGAGATAAATTCAATGTGACTGCTTTTAACGGGAGGAGTGCCGACAGAAAAGTCGTGCGTGTCTTTGATATTTTTCAGAAGCTTTTTTGCTTCCGGATTCGCAGTTTTAGTTTCGAGGAAATTGTTGATTTTTTTTACGAATTCACCACGACGTCCGCTTAGTTCAAACGCTTTCGAATTCGTTGTCGGGTAAAGCATCAGAGAAACATCGGTGTAGCCCGGAATGTCTTCTCGGAATTTTAGTAGATAACGATTGATTTCAGCTTGCTGAGCTGAAGGATCGTCTGGTTCTTCGAAACACAATTTTACGAAACTGGTCAGGTTGTCGTAGATGTGACGCGGTAGAAATATTTCAGCGCGCTCACCTAAAGATTCATACAAATTGAGTAGCTGTCGAGCTTCGTTGCTTAAGAATGCTCTCGGTTCTCCTTTGATTTTCATCAGTGCAATTGTATTAATAGGGTAACGTTGGATTGATTTTGACTTCTGTCATTTTGCGAACAATATTTTTGTTTGCGGTTACAATATTAGTTGTTTTTAGCAATATAGCAAGAGATTTGTCAAAATATTATTTAGTATATAAATAAAAAAAGAAGCAATTCGAATTAAATGCCGTGCTTGAGGCTTGATTGGGGCGGTTGTCGAAGTGAAATCTGTGAAGTAAGGTTGGGGTGATAATTGTAGCTGGCTTTATATCCTAAGATCATTTCAGCAGAATTTTTTTTGATAAAAATAGATCAGCTTAGATTATTGTGAATGAATTAGTTATTTATTCGTGTGTTCTGGCGCGTGCAAAAAAGCAGCAAAATAGTTTGGAACTTCAGAAAAAAGGCCTATCTTTGCACTCGTTATCAGAAATGAAACACGGTTCCGTAGCTCAACTGAATAGAGCATCTGACTACGGATCAGAAGGTTACAGGTTTGAATCCTGTCGGGATCACAAAGAGCTGCATCGTAAGATGTGGCTCTTTTTTTTTGTTTTTCTGACAAAGAAAACAGATCCCATTTCCATTCCATAGATTCTTTGATGGAGTTTGCGGTTGAATAAAAATTAAGGTTTGATCTGGTGTAAACTCAGGAAATATCTACCATTCGTCACCATTTATCACACCATTCGTCACCCATATTATGCTATTTAACACCTTGTTTATTAATGCTTTATGATTGTTTTGAAGCTATGTGACGAATGGTGACGAATGAAAATAGAAACTTTGTGTGGTGTGAATTTATTCTTTCGTATGCATTTGTAATTTTTTCTCTCCTGCGCATGCAAAAGTTCATTCTTATCAACGCGGACGTTCATACGTATCAACGTAAACGTTCATTTAAATGAAAATATATTTTCAAACGTATGAACCGGCACGTTCATTTAAATGAACTTTTAAGAATATACGGTCGAAAAAGCAATACTAACCGGATCAACTAATTTCAGAATAAGACTAACTCACACCATTTGTTCCTGATTTTGAAAATTAAGTAAGTTTATATCATTTTATTGTTCATATTTTTGCGATCTGTTTTGAAATTTTCTTCCTTTGAAAAATGAAACTTTATCAGCCTTAATACTTTAGGTAAAACAGATACTATATGAAAACAACTGATGATTTAAAAGCTTTTCATCAAGAGTTGAGCAAAGTATTCAACGAGCATCAACTCAAATCAGATGATCTCTACCGGCAAGTGTATGCCCGGGATGCCTCGTATTTCTCTATTCTTCCCCAACTCATTGTCAGACCAGATAATCTCGACCAGATTACCCGTCTTTTTGCATTGCTTACAAAGTATGATCAACATGTTACTTTTCGTGCAGGGGGGACATCTCTTGCCGGACAGACAGTGGGTGATGGTGTAATTTGTGAGCTTCGAACAGCATGGCGGGATTTTGAAGTGCGGGAGAATGGAAATAAAATCTGGTTTGAGCCAGGACTAACATGTCGTCAACTCAATCAGATGCTTCATGAATACAAAAGAAAGCTGGGTCCTGATCCAGCCTCTCATCGTGCTGCCATGATGGGTGGGGTATTAGCAAACAACAGTAGTGGCATGCAAGCTGGAACGGAGTATAACTCGTATAAGCTGTTAACTTCCATGGAGTTTGTTCTTGCAAATGGAAATCGCTATAACTCAGCCTTGGCTTCAGACCGGAAACGGTTTGAAGAGCAAGAGCGATATTTATGCGCCGGACTGATGCAGATCCGCGACGAGATAATGAACTCCCCGGAACTGAAAGAAAAAATCATCAGAAAATATGAAATCAAGAATGTTACAGGTTACGGAATGAACTCTTTTCTTGATTTTGACAATCCGATGGATATCTTCACGCATTTATTAATCGGCTCTGAAGGTACACTTGCATTTATTGCTTCGGCAGAGCAGCTAACAGTTCCATTGCTCCCGTACTATTCGAGTGCAATGCTCTATTTTGACGATGTGACGCGTGCTGCAGCTGCTGTTCCGATGCTTGGAGAGACAGGGGCGCTCGCAATAGAAATGATGGATTACGCATCGCTTCAAAGTATGACGAATACGCCAAAGAGTCTTCCGGTGTTAAATACATTGCCACGTAATTCAACCGCATTGCTCATTGACTTTGGTGCATCGACACAGGAAGAACTGGATGATAAAATCCGGACTCATTTACCGGGGATTAAGAGTCTCTCGGGGATAAATACGATGGATGATTTTACCAGAACGATTGCCGATCGCGAAAAGTTGTGGAATATCCGCGATGGTATTTTCCCTTGTGTTGCCGGTGCACGTGCATTGGGAGATGCTGTTATATTGGAAGATGTGGCAGCTCCGGTTGCCCGCTTGGATAAACTGGTAGAAGGGGTGAGTGGATTGTTTAACCGCTATGATTATAAAGGTTCGATCTTCGGACATGCCCGCGATGGGGATATTCATCCGCTGATCACTTCGGATATGGCTGACCCGAAAGAGAAAGCTAAGTTTGGACGGTTTATGGATGATCTTGTAACTTTGGTATTATCGCTTGATGGAGCGCTAAAAGGAGAGCATGGAACCGGAAGAGCAGTCGCTCCTTATGTAGAGCAGGAGTGGGGCCAGGAAATATATGATATGATGAAGCGCGTGAAGCGTCTTGCCGATCCGGATAACCGAATGAATCCCGGAGTGTTGATCAACGATGATCCGAATGCGCATTTGGATCATGTGAAAGAGATGACTCCGATCGGTGATCATAAGGCGGATAAATGTATAGAATGTGGATTCTGTGAGCATGTATGTCCTTCGCGCTATACAACGCTTACACCACGCCAGCGAATACAGTCACGACGTATAATAGCCGAAAAACAAAATACACCATTAGCAGAGCGCCTCGAAAAAGAATATAAATATGCCGGTAGAGATACTTGTGCAGCGGATGGTATGTGTAAAACAGTTTGTCCGATGGGTATCAATACCGCAGAACTGACGGATGATCTGCGTGCGAAATCTTTATCCGAAACAGAACGCAAACTATTTACGTCAGCGGCTAAGAATTTCAAAACCGTCGAGAAAGGATTAAAGGCATCACTCCGATTAGCTGTCGGAACTCAGAAGATTATTTCGGCTAAACCGCTTCAGGTCATAACTAAGACGGCACATAAGTGGATGGATCAGATGCCACATTGGTCTGAAAATTTCCCATCGTCGCCTCTGTTTCGTGCTCAGATAGAAGAGGATCCTGAATATATTTATTTTCCGTCGTGTGTCACACGTATCTTTGGTGCGTCTAACGATGGAAAAGATAATATGATGCAGGTCGTACTTCGTATAGGCAAACGAGCGGGATTGAAAATGGAACTGCCTGAAGATGTGCAGGGATTATGTTGTTCCCAAATATGGGAGCATAAAGGAGATCCGGAAGGTCAGCGAATTGTTGCTAACCGTTTGATCGACCACTTCTGGCGCTGGTCAAGAGCAGGAAAATTACCCATACTTTGCGATACGACATCGTGTACACACACCATGTTGAAAGAACTTGTCAAAGAAGAGCATGCCGATATTCTTAGTAAAGAGAATAAAGAACGGTATGCAAAGCTGCAAATTGTGGATATAACAACCTGGTTGCATGATACGGTGATGCCTCGTGTCAAAATTAAGAATCCAAAAGGAAGAGTGTTGTTGCATCCGACTTGTGCGTGCGATATTATGGGATATACTCCAATCATGCAGGCAATTGCAGAACAATGTGCCAAGGAAGTTGTGTTGCCAAAAAACTGGGGCTGTTGTGGTGCTTCGGGAGATCGAGGATTTGTTTTCCCTGAGTTGTCAGCTTCGGCAACAAGAGATGAAAAGAGGGAGCTACAGGGTCAAACTTTTGACGGATGTTATTCACTTGCTCGAACTTGTGAGATAAATATGCGGGATCATATGGAATATCCGTATGAATCGATTGTTTATCTGGTGGATGAAACAATCGGATAATATAGTAAAAAAGGTACAGGCTATTTTGGCCTGTACCTTTTTTATAAGCAAAGATTTCTAAAAACAGGCGTATTTGTTATTGAATTTTAATATTTAATAAATCTTAATCTTGAGCGTTGCTTCTCAAGATTTCTTTGAACTAATCAAATTATTTATACATTTGCACAGTGTTTAATTAAATGTGCAGTTTTTTATTATGGCAGTATCCAAAACGAGAAACCTTTTGATTGATGTAGCTCGACAACTTTTTGCTCGAATGGGAGTTGAAAAAACAACAATGAATGACATTGCTGTAGCTTCGAAGAAGGGCAGAAGAACGTTGTACACCTATTTCAAGGATAAGGAAGAGGTGTATATGGCTGTCATCGAGACCGAATTGAAGCAACTGGTTGACTCTCTGAAAACCGTAGAGGAGAAAGAGATGCCTGCCGATGATAAATTGGTCGAGTATGTTTTTACACGGATGGAAGCAGTGAAACGTACAGTCGTAAGAAACGGGACGTTACGCGCGAAATTTTTTCGCGACATCTGGAAGGTAGAAAATGTAAGACGTTATTTTGATGAAATGGAGGTGACTATTCTAAGGAATATTCTTCAAGCCGGCATCGAAGAGGGGGTTTTTGAGATTCAGAATGTGGAAGCGACATCGATGGTTTTGCACTACTCACTGAAAGGGTTGGACGTCCCTTATATTAAAGGCACATTTAACGAACTGGGAATTGATCGAAAAGAACTTCGAAAATACATCATTGATGTCGTGTTCTTTGGTATAAAAATTAAACAGTAATTTTTTATGTACTTAAATTCTTTAGGATACTATATTCCGACAGAAAGAGTCCACAACGACTATTTTTTAGAAGTAAACGGATTGACCGGTGAATGGATTAAACAAAGAACTGGTATCGAAACCAGATCGAAGGCAGCTGCGGACGAAGATGTCAATACTATGGGTATTGCTGCTGTTGAAAACGCAACAAAGAATTTAGACTATGATCTTTCTGAGATAGATTTGATCGTTGGAGCAGGATACACACCATTGGATACCGTAGGTACGCTGGCTCATATTATTCAGCGCCATTTTAATATGGTGAATGCGAAATGTGTGTATGTTACTTCTGCCTGTTCTTCTTATGTAAATGCCCTGGAGATTGTCGAAGGATATATGGCTATGGGAAAAGCAAAGAAGGCACTTATTGTTTGTGCAGAACACAATACGTATTACAGTAACGAGTCGGATCCAATGTCCGGACATCTTTGGGGAGATGCTGCTATTGCAACTTTCTTCTCGAGTGAAAAGGTGAAAGATTCAGATCCTGAAGTCTTAGAAGTGTTTACTCGTGGTTTGGGACATATCGGAAAAGGACCTGAAGGGGTTTACTTACGCCCAAAAGAGACAGGTATTGTAATGCCTGACGGACGAGACGTTTTTATGAATGCAACAAAATTTATGTGCGAAGCGCTTGATCATGTGACTGCTCAGAGGGGTATGGAAGTGACAGATCTTTCGTATATAATTACGCATCAGGCAAATAAACGTATCGTAGCTAATGTAGCTCATCACTTGAATATGGAACTGGATAAGTTCCTGAATAATATTCACGAGTATGGAAATACAGGATCGGCAAGTGCAATTCTTGTATTGGCTCAGAACCAGGATAAGTTTAAAAAAGGAGATACTGTAGGACTTGCCGTTTTTGGGGGTGGATACTCCAGCGGTGGTGTTCTGATTAAATATTAGAAATTTTGTATACATTTGTTCGCTTTTTCGAAAGAATAAAGCGGAGGAATGAAAAAGATATTATTCAATAGATTTAAATTGTTATGGGACTATTAACAGGTAAAGTTGCGATCGTAACAGGCGCAGCACGCGGGATTGGTAAAGCTATCGCTATGCGTTTTGCTCAGGAAGGCGCAGATATTGCTTTTACAGATTTAAATATTGATGAAAATGCGAAAGCAACTGAAGCAGAAATTGCTGCTTTAGGAGTGAAAGTAAAAGGATTTGCATCTAATGCTGCAAATTATGATGATACGCATAAAGTAGTTGAGGAAATTCACAAAGAATTTGGTCGTATCGATATTCTTGTAAACAATGCAGGGATTACTCGTGACGGTCTGATGATGCGTATGGATGAGTCTCAATGGGATATGGTTATTAATGTGAATTTGAAATCAGCATTTAACTTTATTCATGCAGTAACTCCAATCATGATGCGTCAGCGTAGCGGAAGCATCATTAATATGAGCTCAGTTGTTGGTGTATCAGGAAATGCAGGACAGGCGAACTACTCTGCATCTAAAGCAGGTATGATCGGATTGGCTAAATCAATTGCAAAAGAACTTGGTTCTCGTGGAATTCGCGCGAACTCGATTGCTCCTGGTTTTATCGTAACTGATATGACTCATCAGTTGTCTGATGACGTACGTAAACAATGGGAATCTTCAATTCCGATGCGTCGTGGAGGTACTCCTGAAGATGTGGCAAACACTTGTGTTTACCTTGCTTCAGACCTATCTGCTTATGTTACAGGACAGACGATTCATGTTTGTGGTGGTATGAATATGTAATTTGCGGAAAAATACATAACTTTGAGGGCTGTTTTACCAATGAGTAAGACAGCCCTCATTTTTTAAACAGATAACATGGAAGTAATTTACGAAGATAATCATATCATTGTCGTTAATAAAAGTACTTCAGAAATCGTTCAGGGAGATAAAACAGGGGATAAGCCACTGTCAGAAATCGTCAAAGAATGGTTGAAAGAGAAGTATAATAAACCGGGGAATGTTTTTGTTGGTG
>JBOFXU010000173.1:0-5193 GCA_051654305.1 Bacteroidales bacterium
TGATCAAGCAAAGCCATACCTTTGACCCCATATTCCCCCGTTTTCAACACCAAAGCAATAAGCTCATCCGCTGAAATATCTTTACGAGCTACTTCGCTCAATGCGTATTGCATAAACCGGAATAGTTCTGTCTCCTTTACACCCAGGTTAGCCGCATGGTCTACATACGCAGCAAAACCTTTCACCCCATAAACAACCAGCTCTTTCAGCGAACGAAGATCCTCATTTGGCTCAGAAAGAACTCCAACGATTTTACTAACCGCTTCGAATTTCTCTTCTCCTGCCGACCAAGTCACAGCATCCAGCTCGGGCAAAGTCACTTTATGATCTTTAGCCACTTTGAGCAACCTCGATTTCAGCTCAAGACCTTTCAGTATTCGGGCATTAATGGCAGCCAAGTCAAAGTTAGCATTGGTAATCGTAGAGAACAGTGCATCTGTTACAAATACATCAGCCTCTCCTTTATTCAGATCATGCTTCCCTAATTCAGTAGCAATTACCGAAATACCCTTTACAACAAACATTAGCAAATCCATCCGGTTTGCCAGTTCGTCATCCTTACCGCAAACACCTTTAATCGTACAGCCTACGCCTTTTGCAGCTTCCTGACATTGAAAACAAAACATATTTTCCATATATCTATTATTTAGAGGTTTAATATTCTATATTTACAGCACAAAGAAAGAGAGATAATAAGATTCAAATTGTAACATAGATTACATAAAACAAAAAATATGATTGAGCTATTGTTAAAATCACCCATATTTATTGGCCTTGACGCAAAATCCATCGGAGATCTGCTGGAAACTACCAATTACAAAATTCATACGTATCAGAAGAACGAACTGGTAGTAGGTCGGGGTACGCTTTGCAATCATTTTTATATTGTTGTAAAGGGCTCCGTGAGAGCAGATATTGTGGATGATTCAGGAAAAGTAATCAAGATAGATACAATTAGTGTGGGAAATTATCTGGCTCCCGCATTTTTATTTGCCGAGAGGAATCGTTTCCCGGTTGATGTGACAGCCCTTGAGAAGACAGAAGTTTTGGCTATCGGAAAAGAATCATTTGTAAAAATACTCCAGTTAAATACCACTGTGCTTACCAATTTCTTACGGATTATCTCGAACCGAAGCCAGTTTTTGTCACAAAAACTGATGTTCCATATGTTTCGGACAATCAAGAGCAAGCTTGCTGCATATATCCTGGAACATTCCGGAAACGGACAACAAAAAGAGATCGTATTAAAGCAAACACAACAGGAGTTAGCTGAATTCTTTGGGGTGAGTCGCCCGGCTTTGGCCCGTGGATTGGCTGAGCTGGCTGACGATGGAGCAATCGAAGCACGCAACAAAACGATACATATCCTAAACATCCAAAAGCTGCGGAACTACAATGCAGAATAAAAATAAGAGCATCCGGGGATGCTCCTATTTTTATCTCTTATTTTTTTTGTTGCTCTTTCAACAAATCACGAATCTGAGTAAGCAATACTTCTTCGTTTGTCGGAGCAGGAGGAGCTGCAGGAGCTTCCTCTTTAGGTTTTCTAAGTTTAGCGATCGCTGTAATCATCACATAGATTGCAAATGCAATGATGATAAAATCAACGGTTGTCTGAATAAAATTACCATAAGCCAGAACCGCTTCGGGTTTGAGCACTTCTCCTGTCGGACCGAGCTCAGCCGGACGTATTACATACTTTAGTGAAGTAAAATCAATACCTCCGAATAACAATCCGATAACAGGCATGATAACATCAGCTACCAGGGAAGATATAATTTTCCCGAATGCACCACCAATGATTATACCTACGGCCATGTCAACTACATTGCCGCGCATAACAAACGCTTTAAAATCTGATACAAAGTTTGACATATAAATTAATGTTTTAAATAATCAATTACTTTTATAACAGTTTATTGCGGCTCATTGTTCCCTTCTACATTAAAAGATAGAGACTTAATCCCATTGCAAGCATTCCGAAAATAAGTCCAAGTATTGAAAGATGGTGCTCTCCATACTTTTCAGCACTTGGCAAAAGTTCATCTAACGATATATACACCATAATTCCGGATATTCCGGCAAGCATTATGCTGTTCAGCTGAGGAGTCCAGAATGGGAGCAAGAAAATCATACCGATTAAAGCACCTAATGGTTCTGCCATACCAGAAAGGAATGAATACCAGAAAGCTTTCTTTTTATTTCCTGTTGCATGATATATTGGGATCGAAACAGCAATACCCTCGGGTATATTGTGAATCGCAATAGCAATAACAATAGGTATAGCTACCTGAAGATTATCAAGAGCTGCAATAAACGTGGCCAACCCTTCGGGAAAGTTGTGTATAGCAATTGCCAAAGCAATCATAATTCCCATCCGGTGAAGTCTCGCTTTCTTTTGAACTTCTTCCACTTTGTGCGTCTCGTGAGGATTTTCATCAGCAGGAATCAAAAAGTCTATCACCGCAATTAGTGCTATCCCTCCAAAGAAAGAGAGTAAGAGATAAAGATAAGCGACTTTCTTTCCATACAAGGCTCCAAATTCGTCGAGTGCAGTAGGCATCAACTCAAGAAAGGAGACAAAAAGCATTACTCCGGCAGAAAATCCTAATGCAGTAGAAAGGAACTTTGTGTTCGTATGATGTGTAAAAAATGCAAGGATACTACCAATTCCCGTAGATAATCCGGCAATCATTGTCAATAAAAAGGCAAGGCCGATTTGTTCGTAACTCATTATTTAATAGTTTTGGTTCACGAAATAAACAAGTAGCATACCTAATTTGTTGGTCAGAAAACAGAGATAAAACCTACTGGCTAATAAAAAAATTATCGAACCATGAATATAATGACGACAAATATGCTATCCTCCCTGTTGATAGCCCAAAACGATCTTGGCATGCCGACATTCGACTGCTCTGATATTTTTCCTCATTTCAATATTCCCGAAATGATAGATCAACCTGTGCAGGTAGGTGAAAAAGGATTTCTTCTTTCTGCTGTCTCATTCGGAGAGCCAATGATCGTGTTATTTGTACCGGACTTTAACCGGATCGATTGCAACAAAATAGGCAGTAAGATCTCCGGACATGCACTTCTGAATCATACTCATGTGGTTTTTGTACAAGTTTACAACAGACAAAGTGCCACAATCAGGTACTACAATGCCGATGAGGGATGTTGTACTCCTACGCGGGAAGCCTATGGAGCTGCACTTACCTTGGGACACCTGACACACCGTCTGAACCGGTCCGTAGAATTTGCACAAAAAGGGATACAAATTTATGCCAGATGGGAAGAAGAAACGAACCATGTATATATCTCAGCAACAAGTTAAAGCACTAAGAACCTATACGTTTGAACATTGTTTTCATAAGTTGAAATTATTTATCAAATTGATACAACAAATATTGCTATAACAGAGAAAAGAATTATATTTGCAAAGTATTCTGACAAAAGGATTAAATAGGTCCTTTTTAAATCAAATATGCAATCCGATTATGATTCTTTACTCAAAAGTTGTACTCAGTCTTAAACGCAAAGATATGATCTGCGAGACGAATAAAGTTTTGGACAAACCCAGAGCTTGGCGTTCGCCGCTACGCAGTACACACAAGGAGGAGTAATAAGAAAGTATCTCATACACAATACGAGACACCTTCTTATTACTCCTCTTCTTTTGTCAGTAAAAAAGAATAAAAGTGGATGAAGGCACATATAAACCAAAATGTAACTATAAAACAAGTTTTTAAATTTTAAATTCTATGTCACATTTAAGATTCAGGGTAGTAGAAGAGGCATTTAAGCGCAAGGCGGTTGAAGTTCCTTTACTTAAAGAGCGCCCATCCGAATATTTCGGAAAGTATGTTTTCAACAAAGAGAAAATGCGTAAGTATTTATCTAAACAGACATACGAGGCGTTAGTAAGCACAATGGAAAACTCAACACCTGTCCAGCGCGAAATTGCTGAAAGTATCGCATCCGGGATGAAACAGTGGGCTATGGAAATGGGGGCAACTCATTACACACACTGGTTTCAACCATTGACAGGTGGTACAGCCGAGAAACATGACGCTTTTATCGAATACGACGGCAAAGGTGGAGTATTGGAAGAATTCTCAGGGAAACTACTTATCCAGCAGGAACCGGATGCTTCAAGCTTTCCGAATGGTGGCATCAGAAACACATTCGAAGCTCGCGGTTATAGCGCATGGGATCCAACATCACCTGCTTTCATCGTAGGTAGTACGCTATGTATTCCAACGATTTTTATCTCTTACACCGGAGAAGCTCTTGACTATAAGACTCCTTTGTTGAAAGCGATTCATGCTGTGGACAAAGCTGCAACAAATGTTTGCCGATTCTTTGATCCTTCAGTTTCTAAAGTAACTTCATTCTTAGGCTGGGAGCAAGAATACTTCCTGGTAGACGAATCTCTATGGGCTGCTCGTCCTGACTTAATGCTTACGGGTAGAACATTGATGGGTCACGAAAGTGCTAAAAATCAGCAGCTGGAAGACCACTACTTTGGGGCAATTCCATCACGCGTAGAAGCATTCATGCGTGAACTTGAAATTGAAAGCTTGAAATTGGGTATTCCTTGCAAGACACGTCATAACGAGGTTGCTCCAAATCAGTTTGAGCTGGCTCCTATTTATGAAGAAACAAATCTGGCAAATGACCATAACCTACTTTTGATGTCGGTAATGAAGAAATTAGCGAGAAGACACAACTTCCGTGTATTACTTCACGAAAAACCATTTAAAGGAATTAACGGTTCTGGAAAACATAATAACTGGTCACTGGGAACAAACACAGGTGTAAACTTATTGTCTCCGGGTAAAACAAGCCACGAAAACCTACAGTTTGTAACTTTCCTTGTGAATATCATGATGGCTGTTTACAAACGTAACGGATTATTGAAGGCTGCTATCTCATCAGCAACGAATGCTCACCGTCTGGGTGCAAACGAAGCTCCTCCGGCAATTATCTCGGTATTCCTTGGCCGTCAGCTTTCAGAAGTACTGGATAAACTTGAAAATTCGACTTCGGAAGAGGCTATTCAGGTAGACGATAAAGTGGGCATGAAACTAAGTGTAACTCAGATTCCGGAACTACTTTTAGATAATACTGACCGTAACCGTACTTCGCCGTTTGCCTTCACGGGTAACCGCTTTGAGTTCCGTGCGGTAGGTT
>JBOFXU010000174.1:0-4906 GCA_051654305.1 Bacteroidales bacterium
TATGGACCTCATATGAGTCCGGATGATGGCCGGGTGGTTTCTAATTTTATCATGCAGGCGCTACGGGGTGAAGATATTACTATCTATGGAGATGGTTCTCAAACCCGCAGTTTCCAGTTTGTAGACGACCTTGTAGAGGCTATGATCCGGATGATGGCAACTGACGACTCTGTAACAGGACCAGTTAATGTGGGTAACCCGGGAGAATTTACAATGATTGAACTGGCTGAGAAGGTGATTAAGTTGACCGGATCTAAGTCAAAAATCATTCACGAACCTCTCCCTCAAGATGATCCGAAACAACGTAAACCAAACATCACTCTGGCTCATGATCTGCTGAATGGATGGAGTCCTAAGGTGCCATTGGATGAAGGTCTGGTTAAAACGATTGATTATTTCAGACAGTTTGTATAAATCTTACTAAAAACAGAAGAGGTCAGATTCTTAGGAATCTGACCTCTTCTGTTTTTAGTATCTCTTCGAATTATTCTTCTGTTAAACGTGGAAGTGAAAAACTGAACACTGATCCCTCACCCGGAGAGGATTCAAACCAGAGTTCGCCATTCATCTTGTGCATTAACTCCTGGCAAAGCAAAAGTCCTAATCCACTACCCTCCTCTTTATTTGTTCCAAATCGGGTGAAATTCATATCTTTCCGGAGTAGCTTTTGCTGATCTTCTTCGGTAATACCACAGCCTGTATCTTTGACATGCACAACAACACGGTATTGCTCCGTAACAATTGAGAGGTCTACCGAACTGTTCGAATAGCTAAACTTAATGGCATTACCAATGATATTCCGCAGAACAGTCTTAATCATATCTGAGTCTCCACGAACAAGGGTTTGCTGATCGACAGCTACATGCAAGGAAATCCCCTTGAGCTGGGCGGAAGATCGATATACTTCAATCACACTCTGCGCAATTGCTTCCAGATTGAGTTCCTGGAATACTACATTCAGGCGGCCCATCTGATTTTTGGTCCACTTGAGCAAATTGTCAAGCAACTGAAAAACATCCTCAGACGTTTGACTTGCCACAAGCAACATATCCTTATTCTCTGCTCCAATAAGACCTACATTCAGATTCTGATTGAGAAAATCAAGAATCATCTTCATTGATCCCAGAGGTCCTCTCAAATCATGCGCAATGACAGAGTACATCTTATCACGCCCCTGAATAATCTGAATCAGATCTGCATTCTGTTTCTCGATCACCCGCTTAGCGGCAATCAGAGAGATCTGGTGCTTGACACGCGTAATAAGCTCATCTTTATTAAACGGCTTCGATATAAAATCGTTACCCCCATAGGAGAAGCCTTTTACGATGTCTTCCGGAGAATCCAGAGCCGTTAAAAATATAATCGGGGTAAATAGATGATCGGGGTTTTCTCGGAGTTTCATCGCTGTCTGATACCCATCCATGAGAGGCATCATAACATCGAGAATGAACAGATCGAAATCGCCGGACTCAACTTTCTTCAAAGCTTCCAGCCCATTCAAAGCTGTAGAAACGGAAAAACCTTCTTTGGAGAGAATTGCTTTCACTAAAAGGAGATTGGCTTCTACATCGTCAACCACCAAAATCCTATAATCACTAAACTTAAGTTCCATAAATTTGGGTTTACTTTGTTCCTACTTCTTTGTAAAGCTTTAACAAGTTAAGCGCAGTATTTCTCCAGGAGAACAGCTTTACTCTTTCAAGCCCATAGTTAATAATCTTTTTCCGGTAATCCGGTTCTTGCTCAAGTCGAAGTATCTCATGAGCAATTTCTTCGGGAGAAAGTGGATCTATCAGAATAGCCCCTTCTCCCGCAATTTCAGGAATAGCAGAGGTATTTGATGTAATCACCGGCGTTCCACACGCCATTGCCTCGAGGATCGGGATACCGAAACTTTCGCGCAAGGAGGTATAAAGAAATGCCTTTGCTCCACTGTATATAGCAGGAAGGTCGCTATTGGAAATATAGCCCGACACAACAATATATTCTCTCAGCCACTCGAGCTTTTTCTCTTTCAGGAAGCGATCCACCCCTTCTGCATCCAGATCGGCAATAAGTAATTTTGCCGGATGAGCAGAAGCCTTCACATAAATGGAATAGGCTAATAGTGTATTAGCTGTATTCTTTTTAGGATCGGTATTCCCAAGAAAGAAAAGGTAATCATCGGAGGAAATGTATTTTTTAAATACCTTCTCGGGATGAACAACTGGTGAAAAATGGGAGCTGTAGCCATTATATACGGACACAATCTGATCATCAGGCAGATCAAGTGCTTCTTTGATTCGTTTGCACTCAAATCCTGAGACCGTTATTATTTTACTACATTTGTTTAATATTCGGGGAACAACAAACCTGCGATAGATCCTACCTAATTTCTGATACATTGATGGGTTCTTTCCCGATTGCTTTTCAAGAAAAATAATATCATGTAGAGTAAGAATCATGGGGATATCGCATCTGATAGGGGCTGTATTGCTGGTACAATGCAGTATATCAGGCTTTATTTTTTTTAACTCTCTCGGGAGTGCTATCTGTTCCCAGGCCGGATAACCACCTTTCGCCGAAAACTCAATAATTTTCATATTATCGCTTTCCTGCAGGCAATGATCCTCACCCTGATCTACCAGTATAAAGTACTCGTTCTCCATATCAATCTTTTGTAACTCCCGAATTGCTTCGAGGGCTACAAAATCCATTCCGTGTTTTTTAGCGCGGAAGATACGTTGAGCTTCTATTGCGATTTTCATAGATTGAGTATTAAGATCTGTCTGTATGTATAAACTGTTTATAAGCACCTTTAGTTCTGAAAAAACTCGTAGATATAACAAAAAACAGTTTTGGAAGTTTCAAAAGAGCTTTTCCTAACCGTTTGTTCAACAAATGGGATGGTATTGCCAGATACAGAGCAATAGCCAGGAATACAAATAAAATCACCCATTTTAGTGCATAAGCAGGGAAAAACAGGGAAGTAAAAAGGCTCATAAAAATAACCAGTCCCAGCAACATGATACGAGGAAGCATGGTCCACTGATAAACCCGATCCAGATAATTGAGATTTCCCTTGGCTAACTGACCGAAAAAATAGGGAAGAGCGGATCGGAGTGTTCCAATTTGCGAAGCGATCCAACGGCGTCTTTGGTGATAAAGGCCATTCTCCTTACGGGTTTTCTCATCATACACATGAAGCTGATCCAAGTAATAAACCCGGATATTCTGCAATGCAAGTGTCAGCTCCAGATCCTTATCTTCTCCAACGCTTACCATGGTCGACACATTCTGTTTGAACCAGGTGAAGTCGAATGCCATTCCCGAGCCAATAAGCGCTGAGGATAAACGAGCAACCACATGCCCCCGGCGAAATATCGAATTATTTATCTCTTCACTGATCGCATCCAACAAAGCTATCTCGGTATCGGTATTCTTAGCAATACGATGTGCCTGAATAGCTCTCCACCCTTTATTATAATAAGCATTAATCGTCGAAACAAAGTGAGGTACAACAAGATTGTCGGCATCGAGGATGACTAAAATATCATAATTCTCATCCTTTAGCTGATCGAGAGTATAGTTTAGAGCTTTAGCTTTACTGCTGTTCTCAAATTCAACCCGGATCACTTTTCCTCCCAAACGAATAATCTCAGCATCCGTCTCGGGCTTCATATGATCCGAAATAACATACACATCGAAAAGATGAGGATCGTAGCTCTGACAAAGAGCCGATTTAAGGGTATCAATAACTACACCATCCTCATTGTATGCTGGTATAAGAACCACTATCCTGTTTTTTTTGTGACTAAAAGAAGAATGCAACTGCTTTCCAATCTTCTTCTTAGAAAGAACGGCAAAGATGAAAAGGTACAAGACCATCAGCATGGATGGTATGAACAGAATGTATTCTAAAATAGAGATAGCTATACTCATAATGTTATATCCTTAAGAATTAAAGAAATCTTTCACTCCCTTTATAGCTGCTTTTTGAAGGTCGCTACGCCCTTTTTTTGTGTATCGATAGAGGTTTACCGGTAAAGAGAAAAGAAGCTGATAGGCATAGGATGCATAACGGATAAGGGCTTTTCGGTTTCTTCTGGCAAACAATAATCGGTTTTTTGTCAAATAATAGGTTTTCAGGGGACTCTCCTGCCCCGTAGAACTGCTTTCTTTGTGTATGATATAGCAGAGAGGCTCATACCAGATCTCAAATCCAGCCTCTTTTATTCTTTCACTCCAATCGATCTCTTCGTAATAGAGGAAATAACATTCGGGCATTAGTCCCGCCTGATCAATCACTTCCCGTTTCAGCATCATCGCTGCGCCATGAGCATAGGGGCTAACATGGGCTTTATCATACTGATTACGGTCCTCCTCTCCAAAACCGATCAAAGCATTTCTTAGGGTGACCGCTGAAAGTGGGGTATATCCGGCAAACTGGATCGGATTGCCCGGTTCAATAAATTTAATCTTCGGACAAACTACACCGGCACCCGGAGTATCGTTGAGCCGCGAAATCAAATAAAGAAAACCATCCTGCTCAACAATGGTGTCATTATTAAGCAGGAACAGATACTGGCCAGAGGATGCTCGAATACCGAGATTATTCCCTCCGGCGAAACCTAAGTTTTCTTTACTTTCTATCAGTATAATCTCCGGAAAACGATCTTTTAATTGCTTGACATCCTCTCCTTTTGAGGCATTATCAACAACAATAATTTCATAACTGACGCTCTTCACAACTTCCCTGATGGATAAAATCAGCTCACTTGTATCTCGCCAGCCATTATAGTTGACCGTAATTATGGAGATATCTATTGTATTACTTGTTCTCATGTGCCTGAATTTGTTTCACCGGCAATGAATTTGCCAATAATTGAGTATCATCAGATTTCTTCGCTAACAACTCTTTATCATA